>NZ_JASATH010000034.1:0-49687 GCF_038440215.1 Inquilinus sp. OTU3971
AAGGGCTCATACCAAGGGCTGTCAATATTGACCCGTCATGGCGAGCCCCGCAGGGGCGTGGCCATCCAGCGGTACCGGCCCCTGGATGGCCACGGCGCTTCGCGCCTCGCCATGACGGGGAAGGGACCGGAGAGCCAATCTCAAAGACCGCCGCTTCACTCCCCGCGCAGCACGGTGGTGGAGAGCGGCGGCAGGGAGATCATCAGCCGGTCGCGGCCGTCCGCCTCGCGGATCGCCACCGGGGGCCGCTCGGCGGCGATGCCGCCGCCGCCATAGATCCGCGCATCGGTGCTCAGGATCTCCCGCCACTGCCCGGCGCGCGGCACCCGGATGCCGTAGTCCGGCCGCGCCACCGGGGTGAAGTTGCACACGACCAGGATCGGCGGGTCGCCCTCCGCGCCCAGCCGCAGATAGGCGAAGACGCTGGCCTCGGCGTCGTCGGCCACGGTCCAGGCGAAGCCGGCGGGCTCGGCATCGCGCCGGTGCAGCGCCGGCTCGGCCCGGTAGATCCGGTTGAGGTCGCGGACCAGGCGCTGCATGCCGCGATGCAGCGGGTCGTCGAGCAGGTGCCAGTCCAGCTGGGCGTCGTGGTTCCACTCCCGCTCCTGGCCGAACTCTCCGCCCATGAACAGCAGCTTCTTGCCCGGCGAGCTCCACATGAAGCCGAAATAGGCGCGCAGATTGGCGAAGCGCTGCCAGGTGTCCCCCGGCATGCGGCCCAGCAGCGAGCCTTTGCCGTAGACCACCTCGTCATGCGACAGCGGCAGCATGAAGCGCTCGCTGAAGGCGTAGAGCAGGCCGAAGGTCATCGCGTTGTGGTGGTATTTGCGATGGATCGGGTCTTGCGCCATGTAGCCGAGCGTATCGTGCATCCAGCCCATGTTCCATTTGAAGGAGAAGCCGAGGCCGCCCTCCGACACCGGCGCGGTGACGCCCGGCCAGGCGGTCGATTCCTCGGCGATCACCACGGCCCCGGGGTGGCGCTCGGCCACCAGCGCGTTCAGCCGGCGCAGGAAGGCGATCGCCTCCAGGTTCTCGCGCCCGCCATGGGCGTTGGGGATCCATTCGCCCGGGTTGCGGCTGTAGTCGCGGTACAGCAGCGAGGCCACGGCATCCACCCGCAGCCCGTCGAGATGGTAGCGGTCCAGCCATTCCAGCGCGCTGGCCAGCAGGAAGGCGACCACCTCGGTGCGGCCGAGATTGTAGATCCAGGTGTTCCAGTCGCGGTGGAAGCCCTCGCGCTCATCCTCGTGCTCATAGAGGGCAGTGCCGTCGAAACGGTGCAGGCCGTGGGCGTCGCCGGGGAAATGCGCCGGCACCCAGTCCAGCAGCACGCCGACGCCGGCCCGGTGGCAGGAATCGACGAAGCGGGCGAAGGCCTCCGGCGGGCCGAAGCGGGCGGTTGGCGCGAACAGGCCGAGTGGCTGGTAGCCCCAGCTGCCGGTGAACGGGTGCTCGGTGATCGGCATCAGTTCGAGATGGGTGAAGCCCATGCCGGCGACATAGGGCACCAGCCGCTCCGCCAGCCCGTCCCAGCCGAGCGGCCGGCCGTCCTCGCCGTGCAGCCAGGAGCCGGCATGCAGCTCGTAGATCGAGACCGGGGCGGAGGCGGCCTGCCGCTCGGCCCGGCCCTGCATCCACTCCGCGTCGGTCCAGCGGAAGGGCAGCGGCAGCGGCACCACCGAGGCGGTGCGCGGCGGCTTCTCGGTCTCGCGCGCCAGCGGGTCGGCCCGCTGCGGCAGCGCATGGCCATGCCGGTCCACCAGTTCGAACTTGTAGAGATCGCCGTCGGCGACGCGGGGGATGAACATCTCCCACACCCCGCCGTGATGACGCAGCCGCATCGGGTGGCGCCGCCCGTCCCAGCTGTTGAACTCGCCGACCACCGAGGCGCGGCTGGCATTCGGTGCCCAGACGGCGAAGCGGGTGCCCTCGACCCCGTCGATCGTCACCACCCGGCTGCCCAGGCAGCGCCGCACCGCCTCCGGGTCTCCCGCGGCCAGGGCGTGTAGGTCCGCATCGCCCAGCAGCACGCCGAAGCCATAGGGATCCTCGGCCTCCTGCACCGCGCCGCCGGGCCAGGTGATGCGCAGCAGATAGGGCTCGTCCTCGTTCAGCACGCCGGCGAACACCCCGGCCGGGTGGACAGGCTTCAGCCTCGCCAGGCGGCGGCCGTCCGCTCGCGCCACCGCCTCGACCCTGTCGGCATTCGGCAGGCAGGCGCGGACCGCGATGCCGTCCCCGGTCGGATGGGGACCGAGCACCGCGAAGGGATCGCCATGGCGCCCCGCCGCGATCGCGTCGATGGCGGCGGGATCGAGGCCGGTCGGCAGCGCGATATCAGGCATGGGTCAGAACCTTCGCTTCGACGGCGAGCTGGTCGAGAAGGGCGGCCAGGCCGCGGATCGGCAGTCCGATCCAGCCGGGGCGGTTCGCCGCCTCGTAGCGGATCTCGTAGGCCGCCTTCTGCAGCGAGAACAGGGCGATCAGCGCCGCCTCCGCCTCCGGCGTCGCCCAGGGATGCGGCGCCGCTCGGGCGACCGCGCGATAAGCCTCCAGGAAGGCCTGGGAGGCTTCGGCCCGGTACCGCTGCAGCAGGGCGGAGCGCTGCTCCCGCATCGCCTCGGGGATGGAGTCGTGGGTGGCGTCGTCGGCCGTGGCGGCGGCGTAGTCGATCGAGCGCAGCAGGCCGGCGACGTCGCGCAGCGGGCTCGATTTGTGCCGGCGCTCGGCGATCGGCCGGGTCGGCTCGCCCTCGAAATCGATCAGATAGGCGTCGCCCTGCGCCACCAGCACCTGGCCGAGATGGAAGTCGCCATGGACCCGGCTCTGCAACGACCCCCGCCCGGCGCCGGCCAGGCCCTCGACCAGCCGGGCCAGCCCGTCCTGGCCGGCCAGCAGCCGCTTCGCCGCCGCCTCGGTCGCGCCATCCGGCCAGTCGGGCATCGCCGCGATCGTGGCGATGGCACCGTCGATCTCGACCCGCGCCTCCTCGATCCAGCCGCGGACCGTCTCGGCATCCACCGGTTCGGGTGCGAAGGCGGGGTCATCGGAAGGCTGGGCCAGCACGGTGTGGATCTCGGCCAGCCGCCGGCCGATCGCCGCGGCGAAGCCGGCCTCGTCGGCAAAACCGTCACCGTCGGCGGCGCCTTCGGTCAGCGTCATCTCGTCGACCGTTCGGCGCAGATTGTCCAGGCTCCAGCTCCAGCCATCGCCCTGGTTGCGAACGAAGCCCTGGACGATCGCCAGCGTCCGCGGCTCGCCATCGGCGCCGATCCGCACCACCTCGCCGAATAGCGGGGCGATGTTGGCGGCGCCGTGCTCGGTCAGGTACCGTCCCATCTCGGCTTCGGGGTGGATGCCGGGGCGGATCCGCCGGATCACCTTGAGCACCAGCTTGTCGCCGAGGACCAGCGAGCTGTTCGACTGCTCGGCGGCCAGCCACTGGATCTCGATATCAGGCTGCAGTTCGAATCCTTCCATCCGCGTCGTCGGCCGGAACCGGATCTCGCCATCGTCGGTGGGCAGGGTGCGATCGGTCCGCAGCCCGTCGATCAGGGCCAGCGGCAGGTCGCGCAGGGAGAAGGCGTCGGTCAGGAAGCCGACGCGGCGGCCGCGCCGCACCCGGGCGACGGCCAGCTGCTGCTGCAGCGCCGGCAGGCCATTATCCTCCCAGGCGATGCCGAGCGGCACCTGATAGCAATCGGTCGTGCCGCCGGCGGTCGCCTCCACCTGGGCCAGCATCAGATCGGTCCCGGGCAGCGGCGTCGCCTTGGCGATGCGGACCTCGTCGATGCGCCGGTCCTTGGCCGCGAACCAGCGGCGCTTCGGCAGATAGGCTGGCAGGCTCTCGCTCTCCAGGATCTGCCGCGACGCCGAGGACAGCACGTCGGCCAGCCCATCGCGCAGCACCAGGGTGACGAATTCCGGCATCTGCTCCGGCGGCTCCTGATGCCAGCGCGGAGCGGTGGCATCGGCGTGCAGGTGGAACCAGTAGAAGCCGTAGGGGGGCAGGGTCAGCAGATAGGTCAGCTGGCCGATCGGCGGGAACACGGTGTCGCCGGTCAGCTCGACCGGCGACCGGCCCTCGAAATCGGCGAGGTCGAGCTCGACCGCCTGCGGTGCGCGCGACAGGTTGGCGACGCACAGGATGGTCTCGTCTTCGAAGCTGCGCAGATAGGCCAGGATCTTGCGGTTGCCGGGATAGAGGAAGCGCAGCGTGCCGCGGCCGAAGGCGCGGTGCCGACGGCGCAGCGCCAGCATCCGGCGGGTCCAGTTCAGCAGCGAATGCGGGTCGCGGGCCTGGGATTCGACGTTCACCGCCGGAAAGCCGTAGAGCGCATCCATGATCGCCGGCAGCACCAGCTTCTCCGGATCGGCGCGGGAGAAGCCGCCGTTGCGGTCGGGCGACCATTGCATCGGCGTGCGCACCCCGTCGCGGTCGCCGAGATGGATGTTGTCGCCCATGCCGATCTCGTCGCCGTAGTAGAGGACGGGCGTCCCCGGCATCGACAGCAGCAGGCTGTCCATCAGCTCCATGCGCCGGCGGTCGCGTTCCAGCAGCGGCGACAGGCGGCGGCGGATGCCGAGATTGATCCGGGCGCGCCGGTCGGCGGCGTAGGTTTCCCACAGATAATCGCGCTCGCTGTCGGTCACCATCTCGAGCGTCAGCTCGTCATGGTTGCGCAGGAAGATCGCCCATTGGCAGGTCTCCGGGATTTCCGGCGTCTGGCGCAGGATGTCGGTGATCGGGAACCGGTCCTCACGCGCGATCGCCATGTACATCCGCGGCATCAGCGGGAAGTGGAACGCCATGTGGCATTCGTCGCCGCGGCCGAAATACTCCTGCGTGTCCTCCGGCCACTGATTGGCCTCGGCCAGCAGCATGCGGCCCGGGTAATGCGCGTCGAGATAGGCCCGGATCTGCTTCAGCACTGCGTGGGTCTCCGGCAGGTTCTCGTTCGAGGTGCCCTCGCGCTCGACCAGATAGGGGATGGCGTCGAGGCGCAGCCCGTCGACGCCGAGGTCGAGCCAGAACCGCATCACCCGCAGCACCGACGCCAGCACCCGCGGATTGTCGAAGTTCAAATCCGGCTGGTGCGAGTAGAAGCGGTGCCAGAAATAGGCTCCGGCCACCGGGTCCCAGGTCCAGTTCGACGTCTCGGTGTCGCAGAAGATCACCCTGGTGCCGGCATAGGCCTGGTCGGTGTCGGACCAGACGTAGAAGTTCCGGGCGGCGGAGCCGGGCTTGGCCCGCCGCGCCCGCTGGAACCAGGGGTGCTGGTCGGAGGTGTGGTTGATCACCACTTCGGTGATCACCCGCAGGCCGCGGCGGTGTGCCTCGGCGATGAAGCGGCGCGCATCGGCCAGGGTGCCGTAATCCGGATGCACCTCGGTGTAGGCGGCGATGTCGTAGCCGTCGTCGCGCCGCGGCGAGGGGTAGAAGGGCAGCAGCCACAGCGTGTCGACGCCCAGGCTGGCGATGTAGTCCAGCTTCGAGACCAGCCCCTTGAAGTCGCCGATCCCGTCGTCGTTGGCATCGAAGAACGACTTCACATGCAGCTGGTAGATGACCGCGTCCTTGTACCAGGTCGGGTCGTCGAAGCCGGGGGCGGGCGAACGCTTGAGCATGTCACACCTCCTGCGCCGGTCGGACGCGCCAGATCGCGAAGGGAAGGGCAGGGTCGAGGCGGATGTGCTGGATCTTGCCGTGCCAGGTGAACGCCTCGCCGGTCATCAGGTTCTCGGCCGCCAGGGCGCCGTGGTCCGGCAGGCCCCATTCCCACAGGGGGATCTCGATATCGGCCTCCTGCGGCCGGTGCGGGTCGAGATTGACCGCGATCAGCAGGACGTTGCCGCGGTCCGGCGTCGCCTTGCCGTAGTACAGGATGCTGTCGTTGAAGGCGTTGTAGAAGGTCAGGCCGAGATGGCTCTGCAGCGCCGGGTTGGCGTGGCGGATCCGGTTCAGCCGGGTGATCTCGGCGATGATGTTGCCGGGCCGGTCCCAGTCCCAGGCGCGCAGCTGGTACTTCTCGCTGTCGAGATACTCCTCCTTGCCCGGGACGGCCTGCGCCTCGCACAGCTCGAAGCCGTTGTACATGCCCCACAGCCCGGACAGCGTGGTCGCCAGCGCGGCGCGAATGAGAAATCCGGAGCGGCCGCTGGTCTGCAGGAACTGCGGGTTGATGTCCGGCGTGTTGACGAAGAAATGCGGCCGGAAGAAATCCTTCGGCGCCGTGGTGGTCAGCTCGGTCAGGTAGCTGGTCAGGTCCGCCTTGCTGTTGCGCCAGGTGAAGTAGGTGTAGGACTGCGAGAAGCCGATCTTGGCCAGCCGGTACATCACCTTCGGCCGGGTGAAGGCCTCGGCCAGGAACACGACACCCGGGTCGCGGCTGCGGATGTCGGCGATCAGCCACTCCCAGAACGGGAAGGGCTTGGTGTGCGGGTTGTCGACCCGGAACAGCCGCACGCCCTCGCCGACCCAGAAGGCGACGATGTCGCGCAGGGCCCGCCACAGCTCGGGCAGCGCCGCCTCGGCGTAGAACTCGACATTGACGATGTCCTCGTACTTCTTCGGCGGGTTCTCGGCGTAGCGGATGGTCCCGTCCGGCCGCCAGCCGAACCAGCCGGGATGCTCGCGCAGCCAGGGATGGTCGGGGGAGCATTGGATGGCGAAGTCCAGCGCCAGCTCCAGCCCGTGCTCCGCCGCCGCGTCGCGCAGCCGGCGGAAATCCTCGATGGTGCCGAGCTCGGGGTGGATCGCATCATGGCCGCCCTCGGCCGCGCCGATGGCATAGGGGCTGCCGGGATCGTCCGGCCCGGCGGTCAGGCTGTTGTTGCGGCCCTTGCGGTTCTTCCGGCCGATGGGGTGGATCGGCAGCAGGTACAGCACGTCGAAGCCCATGGCGCGGATCGCCGGCAGCCGCGGGATCACGTCGTCGAAGGTGCCGTGCCGGTTCGGGTCGCCGCTCTGCGACCGCGGGAACAGCTCGTACCAGCTGGCGAAGCCGGCGGCGCGGCGCTCGGCATCCACCGCCTGCGGCGGGTCCTGGCGGATGGCGAAGGGCCGCCGGTCGGCCCTGGCCATCAGCGCCGCCGTCTCCGGCGCCTGCAGCAGCGCCAACCGATCCGCGGGCACGGCACCGGCGAAGCCGGCCAGCAACGCGTCCAGCTCGGCCCGGATCCGGCCGCGGGCGGCGTCCTTGGCCCGTTCGACCAGCAGCCGGCCTTCCTCGATCTCGACGGTCAGGTCCAGCCCGGCCAGCTGCTTCTTGCGCAAATCGGACAGGTAGGTGCCGAACACGTCGCGCCAGGCCTCGACGGCGAACAGATAGCGCCCGACCCGCTCCAGCGGGAACTCACCGGCCCAGCGGTCGTTGCCGGCCGGCGCCATGCGCTGCTCGCGCCAAGCCCGCTCGTCCTCCGGCCGCCACAGCAGGGCGACGGCGGTGATCTCGTGCCCGTCGGTGATCACGTCGGCCTCGACCCGTAGGCTCTCGCCGGCCGTGCGCCTGACCGGGAAGCGGGGATGGCCGGGGGAGGGGGAGACAGCCTCGATCGCCACCCGCGGCGCGCGGACCGCCCGGCCCAGGTCCAGCTCGGCAACGCGCGACGGGGCGGCGGCGACCGGCGCGGCGCGCGGCGCCTCCAGCACCCGGGTCTCGCCGGCATCGAGCGTGACCGGGCCGTCCAGCCCGGCGGGCGAATCGCCCAGCTTGTCCGTGAACGGGCCGAATTCGCCGCCGACGCCGCGCAGCACCGGCGCCGGCTGCAGCGTGGCGGGGCGGTGCAGGTCGGTATTGGCCAGGATCAGCTCGGCCCGGTCCGGCGCTCCGCCGGCCTCGGTCCGCAGCAGGGCGACCACCGTGGCCTCCGGGCCGCTCAGGCTGCGCAGTGCGGCGGCCTTGCCGTCGGACCGGCCCAGGGCCGCGACCGTGGCCGCGATCTCCTCGCTCAGGTCGAATGGCGCCGTCTCGCGCGCCCAGCGCAGCTCGGCTTCGGCCGTGCCGATCGGGGTCTCGCGGGCGGCGAGCTCGAAGCCCATCGGCAGCAGCAGCCCGTCGCCCGCGGCGGCGGCCAGCCGCAGCGATCGCCGGTAGGCGCGGCGCAGCAGCGCCGGGTGCCGGACGATGGCGGCCAGGCGCGGGCCGGCGGCCGGCTCGGGATAAGTGATGACCGGCAGCACTGGTGCCGCCAGGTCGGGCGGCGACCGGCGCCAGGTGTCGATCAGCCCGCCGGCGGAGAGTGTGGCGTCGAAGCCGTTGTCCCGCAGCAGGGCCTGATCCACGGCAGGATCGGCCCAGGCGCCGAACCAGATCTCGGCGGCCTCCTGGCGGGTCCCGGCGATGACGCCCGCCCATTGCCGAGCCTCGGCCGCGTCGGAGACGCCGCAGACGAATCCGCCGATGCCCGCCTTCACCAGGGCCGCCAGCGCGCGCGCCAGCCCGGCATCCTTGCGCAGCACGACATCGCCCCGCTCCGGCACCCGGCGCGGGTCCGGCGGCTCATCGTCCGGGGTCGTGTGTCCGCCTCTCGCGGCCGCGGGCAGGATCCGGCCGGCGAGGTCGAGGACGACGCCCAGCCCATGGCCGCGGCAGGCCGCGACGACGGCATCCAGCCCGGCCGATCCCCAGGACTCCGGCGACGCCGTGATCATGACGTGGCCGAACCCCATCCGCGCGACATGCGGAAGAATGGCGCTCAGGAAGCTGGACGGGATCGCCTCGGGCCCGGTCGGGACGGCGTAGAGGTGGCGCGGCTGGCGTCGCGGTCCGGGCGGGCTGTCGTGGATTTGCCGACGCGACCGAAGTGCCTGTGCGGGCATTGCCCACCCTCCCGACAGTGGCTTCTGTCGTGGTGAACGGGAGTCGCGTCGTAGGGGTTCCTGTCTTTCCGGGACCGCCGCGCCTGCCATGGCGGAGTGGCTGGTTAACGGTGACGGAAAACAGCGAGTCGCTCTTGCGGGCTGTGATTCTATTTTTAATTGTCATGCCCGGGCTCGACCCGGGCATCCAGGAGATATCGAGGCCATGCTGGCCCCTGGATCGCCGGGTCAAGCCCGGCGATGACAAGAAATGAATGGCCGGGCCACCGCCGCGGCGGTCAGCGGGCCCGGTACTGCGCGTCGGTGACGTGCTCCAGCCAGTCGACGCTCTTGCCGTCGAGCGACTCCGAGACGGCGACATGGGTCATGGCCGTGGTCGCCGTGGCGCCGTGCCAGTGCTTCTCGCCGGGCGGGATCCAGACCACATCGCCGGCGCGGATCTCCTCGACCGGGCCGCCCTCGCGCTGCCCCCAGCCCTGGCCGGCGGTGACGATCAGCGTCTGGCCCAGCGGATGGGTGTGCCAGGCGGTGCGGGCGCCGGGCTCGAAGCTGACGATCGCGCCGCCGACCCGTGCCGGATCGGTGCGCTGGAACCGGGAGGCGATCCGCACCGTGCCGGTGAAATACTCCGCCGGGCCGGGCTGGGCGGGGGTCGAATCGTGGCGAACGATGTCCAATGTCGTGCTCCCTTGCGTCTCGGGACCCTCGCCCGGCGGCAGCCCGCGCGCCTCGAACACCGATTTGGCGACCGGGATCGCGGACATCGCCCTGGGCCAGCCGGCATAGAAGGCGAGATGGGTGATGACCTCAGACAACTGCGCCCGGGTCAAGCCGTTGTCCATCCCCCGGTTCATATGGAAGGTCAGCTGCTCGGCCTGGCCGGCCGCGATCAGGGCGGCGATCGTCGCCAGGCTGCGGTCCCGCGGCGTCAGGTCGTCGCGCCGCCACAGGTCGCCGAACAACACGCCGTTGGTGTAGCCGGCGAGGGCCGGGGCGACGGTGCCGGCCATGGCCTCGACGGCGGCGGCGCGCCGCGCTTCCGCGGCCTCGTCGATCGGCAGCGGCTCGTCCGAAGGCGGTGTAAGCTGGTCGGGCCCGATGCCGCGCTTTTCGAACACCTCCTTGGCGACGCCGACCGCCGACATCGCGTTCGGCCAGCCGGAATAGAACGCCAGATGGGTGATGATCCCGGTGATCTCGCGCCGCGTCACGCCGTTGGTCAGCGCCCGGTTGAAATGGCCCGTCATCTGGCGGGTGTGGCCGCCGGCGACCAGCGCCGCGACGGTGACGATGCTGCGGTCGCGGGGGGCGAGATCGGGCCGCGCCCAGAGATCCGCGAACAGGATCTCGTCGGTGTAGTCGGCCAGAGCCGGGGCGACGGCCCGGACATCGGCCGGGGCCACACGCGGGGCCGGTTTCCGCTGCTCCGCCTGGGCCGAGGCGGCCAGGGACAGCATGGCGAGCGTGGCGGCGAACAGCTTCATCGGTCACCCCTCTTCAGACGTTCGGTCGTCCCGGAGATGGGCGGGACGGCGCTTGGTGATTAGGGGCCGGAAGCTGCAAGGTGCTATCGATCGGGCTCATCAATGCGGGCGTGGCTGGCCCCGATAGCGCAACGTGTCGATCAGCAGGGACAGAGCCGGGGAGCATTGCCGGCGGCTCGTGTAGTACAGGTGATAGCCGGGGAAGGGCGCGCACCAGTCCTCCAGCACATGGATCAGCCGCCCCGCCGCGATGTGGTCCCGCACCTGGTCCTCGGGCAGATAGGCCAAGCCGAGCCCGTCCAGCACGGCGTTCAGCCGCAGGGTGCCGGTATTGAACACCAGTTGTCCTTCGACCCGCACCTTCAACTCGCGCCCGTCGCGCTCGAACTCCCAGGCGTACAGCCCGCCATAGGTGGGAAGGCGCATATTGATGCAGTTGTGGGCCGTCAGGTCCTGTGGCGTGCGTGGCGGCGGCCGCCGCGCGAAATAGGCCGGCGACCCGACCACCGCCATGCGCATGTCCGGGCCGATGCGCACCGCGATCATGTCCTTCGCCACCTGCTCGCCGAGGCGGACGCCGGCGTCGTAGCGCTCGGCGACGATATCGGTCAGTCCGTAATCGACGATGATCTCGACCCGGACGTCCGGATAGTCCGGCAGCAGCTTCGCCACCGCCGGCCACAGGATCGTATCGGCCGAATGCTCGCCCGCGGTAATGCGCACGGTGCCGGCCGGCTTGTCGCGCAGCGCGCTCAGCGCCGCCAGCTCGGCCTCGATCTCCTCGAAGCGCGGGCCGAGGGCCTGGATCAGGCGCTCCCCCGCCTCGGTCGGGGCGACGCTGCGCGTGGTGCGGGTCAGCAGCCGCAGGCCGAGACGCTCCTCCAGCCCGCGGATGGTGTGGCTCAGCGCCGACTGCGACACGCCCAGCTGCGCCGCGGCCCGGGTGAAGCTGCGCTCGCGCGCGACCGCCAGGAAGGCGAGGAGGTCATTGAGGTTCTCGCGCGGCATTCATGAGCTCCCTTCATAGGTTCATGCCAATTCTACCATCTAATCGCATACCGCTGCGCTTCCCAGATTCCCAACGAACGCAGCGGGATTGACGGGATGAGCCTATGATATCGAAGCCTTGGATCTTGTTCGCCGCCCTCCTGTCCGTGTCCATCGGCGTCGTTCCGTCGCTGAGCGCCATGGCTCTCGCAGACGAGAAGCCCGTGCCCCTTGTCATTCAGGAGCAAGGCAGCTTCGCCGTCGGCGGAACCACGATCAGCGCTCCGGGCACCTATGATCCCTATAAGCCCTCGCCTGCCGGGCAGACGTTTCACGGCGATCATGCCTATGTGTTCTATCAAGTCCCGGTCGGCGCGCGGCCGCTCCCTCTCGTGCTCTGGCACGGCGCCGGCCAGTTCTCGAAGACCTGGGAGACCACGCCGGATGGTCGCGAGGGTTACCAGACTATCTTTTTGCGCCGCGGCTTCGGCGTCTATGTGATCGATCAGCCCCGGCGCGGCGATGCGGGGCGCAGCACCCAGCCGGTCACGATCGCGCCCACGCCCGACGAGCAGAGATGGTTCGACATCTTTCGCGTCGGCATGTGGCCGAACCTCTTTCCCGGCGTCCAATTTCCACGCGATCCGGAGTCGCTGAATCAGTATTTGCGCCAGATGACGCCGAACACGGGTCCGTTCGACGTCGAGGTGGTCTCGGACGCGACCGCGGCCCTGTTCGACAGGATCGGACCCGGGGTTCTCGTCACCCACTCGCAGGCCGGCGGACCGGGCTGGCGCACCGCGATCAAAAGCAGGAACGTGCGTGCGATCGTGGCTTACGAACCGGGCAGCGGCTTCGTCTTCCCGGACGGCGAAGCGCCTTCGCCGATGCAGAGCGCCAACGGTCCGCTGCAGGCGGAGAGCATCTCGCTGTCGGAGTTCCAGCGGCTGACGGAGATCCCGATCATCGTCTTCTACGGCGACAACATCCCCGACAAGCCTGTGGCCGAGCCGGGGCAGGACCAGTGGCGCGTGCGTCTGGAGATGGCGCGGCTCTGGCGGGATGCCGTCAATCGCCACGGCGGTGACGTGACCGTGGTGCACCTGCCCGAGATCGGCATTCGCGGCAACACGCATTTCCCGTTCTCGGACCTGAACAATCTCGAAATCGCAGACCAGATGTCGAAGTTCCTCGAACAGAAGGACCTGGACTGATCTGCCTCTCGAAGCACTGGAGAGAGAGACCGATGACAGAAGGCATCGCAGGCAAGGTGGTCGTCATCACCGGGGCCAGCAGCGGGTTGGGGGAAGCCACGGCCCGCCGCTTGGCCCGTGATGGCGCCAAGCTGGTGCTGGGCGCGCGGCGCCTGGAGCGGCTGCAGGCGCTCGCGGACGAGCTTTCGCTGGGCCGCGACGCCGCCGTGCAGACCGACGTCACCAAGTTCGAGCAGGTCCAGCATCTCGTGGACCGGGCGGTGCAACTGCATGGGCGGATCGACGTGATCGTCAACAACGCCGGGCTGATGCCGCACTCGCCGCTGGAGCGCGGCAAGGTGCAGGACTGGGAGCGCATGATCGATGTGAACCTCAAGGGGGTGCTCTACGGCATCGCTGCCGCACTGCCGCACATGAAGGCGCAGCGCAGCGGCCACATCATCAACGTCTCGTCGGTCGCCGGCCATAAGGTGCGCCCCGGCAGCGCCGTCTACGCCGCGACCAAGACCGCGGTGCGGGTGATCTCCGAGGGGCTGCGGCAGGAGGTCAAGCCCTACGACATCCGGACCACCGTGATCTCGCCGGGCGCGGTCCAAAGCGAGCTGCCCGGCAGCATCACCGAACCGGACGTCGCCGAGGGCATTCGCTCGTTCTACGAGAGCACCGCCATCCCCGCCGACTCCTTCGCCAACATGGTGGCCTTCGCCATGAGCCAGCCGGACGACGTCGACATCAACGAGATCCTGTTCCGGCCGACCCGGCAGGAGATCTGACCGGTCGCAGGCCGATCCAATGGAGAAAGACATGCAGAAGCGCAAACTGGGCCGCGGCGGCCTCGAAGTGTCGGCCCTCGGCCTCGGCTGCATGGGGCTCAGCTTCGGCTACGGCCCGGCGGTCGAGACGGCGGCGGGGATCGCGCTGATCCGCAAGGCCGTCGACCTCGGCGTCACCTTCTTCGACACCGCTGAGGCCTACGGCCCCTTCGCCAATGAGGAGCTGGTCGGCGAGGCGCTCGCCCCGGTGCGGCACCAGGTGGTGATCGCCACCAAATTCGGCTTCAAGGACGGCAGCGCTCCGGCCGGCCCGGACAGCCGGCCGGAACGCATCCGGCAGGTCGCGGAGGCTTCGCTCAAGCGGCTGAAGACCGACGTCATCGACCTGTTCTACCAGCACCGCGTCGACCCCAACGTGCCCATCGAGGACGTCGCCGGCGCGGTCAAGGATCTGATCCGGGAGGGCAAGGTCCGGCATTTCGGCCTGTCCGAGGCCGGCGCCCAGACCATCCGGCGGGCCCATGCGGTGCAGCCGGTCGCGGCGCTGCAGAGCGAATACTCGCTGTGGTGGCGCGAGCCGGAGGCGGAGGTGCTGCCGGCCCTCGAGGAGCTCGGCATCGGCCTGGTCCCGTTCAGCCCGCTGGGCAAGGGCTTCCTCACCGGCGCGATCAGCGACAGCACGACCTTCGACAGCGGCGACTTCCGCAACATCGTGCCGCGCTTCTCGGCCGAGGCGCGCAAGGCGAACCAGGTCCTGGTCGACCTGCTCGGCGCCATCGCCGCCCGCAAGCGGGTGACCTCGGCCCAGATCGCTCTCGCCTGGCTGCTGGCGCAGAAGCCCTGGATCGTGCCGATCCCCGGTACCACCAAACCGCACCGGCTGGAGGAGAATGCCGGCGCCGCGGCGGTCGAGCTGACTGCCGACGAGCTGCGCGACATCGACGACGCCCTCTCCGGCATCGCAGTGCAGGGCGCCCGCTACCCGGAGCATCTGCAACGGCTGGTCGGCCGCTGAGTGGCGTCTACCGCATCCCCTGGGCGATGCGGTCGGCGAGCTCGCCCAGCGCGTCGCTCATCGCCCGGACCTCGGCGGCGATGCTGTCGTCGGCCGGGCGGCGGGTGATACGGGCGGTCTCGGTCTTGGCCCGGCCACCGGATTTGCGCCGCAGCCGCCACTGCGCCTCCAGCACCACGGTGCCGTCGGAATCCGGGTCGAAGCGGCCGACCGCCAGCTCCACCGTCTGGGCCTCGTCGCCGGACAGGGTGCGGCTGGTGGTGACGACCGACCCGCTCGGCAGCCGCGCCGTCAGGTCGTCAGCCAGCACCCGTTGCACCATGTTGGCTAGCGGCTCGCCCCAGCGTTCGAACTCGTCGACGCCGAGCTGGACCGCGCCCGAGCGGCGGACGATCTGCGGCCGGTCGAGATATTTCGGGATATCGACCAGCGCGACCGAGGCCGTCACCGGCCGGCCCCCGACCGAGGCACCCGGCACCGTCACCAGGGTGTAGACCTTGGGCGGCGTCGAGGAACAGGCGGCAAGCGCCGTCCCGGCCAGCAGGGCGGTGAGGGCGGCGCGGCGGGACAGGATCATCAGTTGAACCCTTCGGTCTTGCCCCGGATCAGCGCCTCGGGGTGCTGCTCGAGATAGTCGGTCAGGACGCGGACCGAGCGCAGCGTGTCGTCGACCTGGCTCATCAGCCGGGTCAGGTCGCGCTTGAAGGTCGAATCCGCGCCATAGCCCTGGTTCATCGAGCCCAGCGTGCCGCTCAGCCGCTGCACCGCCTGCTGCGCCGTGGTGAGCAGCGGCGGCAGCTTTTGCATCACCGGGCCGAGATCGGTGTTGGCCTGGCCCAGCAGCTGCTGGGTCGAGGACAGGGCGCCGGAGAGCGAGCGCAGCGACTCCGTGATCTCCGGCGCGGCCGCGAGGGTCTCGAAGGATTTCAGCGTGGCGTTAGCCTGTTCGATCAGCTGGTCGAGCGGCAGCGCCGAGACTTTGTCCAGGATGCCGTTGATCGAGCGCATGGCGCTGTCGAGCTGTCCCGGCACGCTCGGGATCACCGGATAGCGGTCGCCCGCGCCCAGCTCCGCCGGCGGCGCGTCGGGATCCATCTCGAAGGTCACCACCATCGCGCCGGTCAGCAGGTTGCCGGTCTTCAGCTGCGCCCGCAGCCCGCGCCGGACCAGCCCCGCCACATTGGCGCCGGTGGCGAAGCTCCGGTCGGTGCCGACCAGCTCGATCCGCTGCGGCTCCACCTCGATCGTGACCGGGATCCGGGCCACGCCCGCGGCGGCATCGTATTGCAGCCGGACATCGGTGACCTGGCCGATCTTGATGCCCTGCCATTCGACCGGGGCGCCCGGCGCCAAGCCGCCGACCGAGCCGTCGAAATAGACCAGATAGGGCAGGCGGATCGTGTATTCCGACTCCTGCATGCTGGTCTGGTCCTTGTAGAGGGCGAAGCTGGTGCCGGCCTTTGCCGGTTCTCCGGTCCGGGCGGTGCTCGGGGTGTCGAAGGCGATGCCGCCGGCCAGCACCGCCTGCAGCGATTCGATCTGCAGCCGGAAGCCCTGCGGCCCGGTGGTCAGCGAGATGCCGGCGGCATTCCAGAACCGGGTGCCGGAATAGACCTGCTTGTCATAAGGAGCACGGATGAAGGCGTGGATCTTCACCCCGGCCTCGAGATTCGAGGAGTCGAAGCCCATCACCTGGCCGACCTGGACGTCGCGGAAATAGATCGGCGAGCCGGCGCCGATCGACCCGATCCGGTCGGCGGTGAGCATGAACTCGGTGCCGGGCATGTCGGCCCGCACCACCGGCGGGTCTTCGAGACCGGTGAACTGGTGTTCGCCGGCGCCCTGGCCGGGGTCGAGCTCGATATAGGCGCCGGAGACGATGGTGGAGAAGCCGGTCAGGCCGCCCGAGGCCGACAGCCGCGGCCGCACCACCCAGAACCGGGTGCCCTGGCGCAGATGCGGCGCCGCCTCCTTGGTCATCTCGGCGGTGACCTCGACATGGCTCAGATCCTCGGTCAAAGCGAGGCTCTTGACCGTGCCGAACACCACCTCCTTGTGCTTGATCAGGGTCTTGCCGGCCTCCAGCCCGTCCGCGGTCTGGAAGCTGATGGTGATGGTCGGCCCTTTCTCGGACAGGGTGATCCAGGCGAGGTAGACGCCGACCAGCGCCGCCACGATCGGCACCAGCCAGATCGGCGACAGGCGGCGCTTGCGGTCGATGCGCGGCGCGGCCGGCGCCGGATGATCGGTCTCAGTCACGGTTTTCCCCCGCCGCGTCCCACATCAGGCGCGGATCGAATGACATCGCCGCGATCATGGTGATGATCACCACGGCGGCAAAGCACACGGCCCCGACTCCCGGCTCGATCGTCGCCAGCTCGCCGAGCTGAACCAGCGCGACCAGGATCGAGATCATGAAGATGTCGATCATCGACCAGCGGCCGACCGCCTCGACGATGCGGTAGATCACGGTGCGGTTGCGCAGCTGCCCCGTCTTGCCGCGCTGGGTCGTGACCAGCAGATAGATCAGCCCGGCCAGCTTCAGCACCGGCACGGTGATCGAGGCGAAGAACACCAGCGCCGCCAGTGGCCACATGCCGGAATCGGCCAGCTCGATCACGCCGCTCATGATGGTGTCCGGTGCGCCGCTGCCCAGTGAGATCACCGTCATCACCGGCAGCAGGTTGGCGGGGATGTAGAGGATGATCGCGGTCACCACCAGCGCCCAGGTCCGGGTCAGGCTCTCCGGCCGGCGGCGGTGCAGCGCGGCGCCGCAGCGCGGGCAGTCGCCATGGCTGCCGGGCGGCAGGTTGGAGACCAGGCCGCAGCCATGGCACAGGGCGGTGGGCCGGCGCGGATCGGCCGGCGGCGGCGTCGGCACCAGGCCGCGGCGCTCGAACGCCCGCCACACCGTCTCGGTGTCGAGGGCCGTGCCGGCGGCGATGATCGCCAGCATCAGCCCGCCGACCGAATACAGGCCGGGCCCGACCACGATGGTGGCGAGGTCGATCAGCTTCACATAGGCGACGAAGACGCCGAGCATGTAGACCTCGATCATCGCCCAGGGGCCCAGCAGGTCGGCCCAGCGGTATAGCCGCGGCAGCCAGCGCGGCGGGCGCCTGAGGCGCAGGCCGCCCAGCACCAGGAACAGCGTGCCCAGCCGCAGGCCGGGGGCGACGAACATGGTCAGCGCCACCACCCCCGCCAGCTCCCACAGCCCCTGCTGGTAGAGGGAAAAGACCCCGGTGACCAGGCTGGCGGTCTGCGTCCGGCCGGAGATCTGCAGCGAGATGAAGGGCAGGAAGTTCGCCATCAGGAACAGCACCAACCCGGCGCAGGCATAGGCGAAGGCGTGGTCGAGCGAGGTGGAGCGGAACTTGTGAATCGTGGCGCCGCAGCGCACGCAGCGGGCGGCGGTGCCGTCCGGCAGCACCGGCACGGCATGGCCCAGGCCGCATTCATGACATTCCATCAGGCGCGAAGCGCCCGGATCATGAGCCGGCCCGAGGGCCGGCACGGGACCGGATCGGCCTGCGGCGTTCAACTCAGATCCACTCGGCGCCAGGCATCCGCCCCGGAAGCATCCCCTGACTTACCATGCCCGTTCATTCCTCCAATGTCATCAAAGCCTTGGCAAGGGACGCTGTGACGAGGACTGGAATTCTACCAGAATGAATTCGATGCGGTTCCGGAATAATTCCAGTGTCATAATATTATATGGGCGGGGTCCGGCAGCCAGCGTCTTAAAGTCATTGAACATTCTGTATTTTCTGCCCAGAATACCGGCAGATCGCAAGAAGTTTTCGGGCCATCAAGCTGCGAACGGCGTCGCGCCGAGAATTCAGAAAATGATATAACAAGAGGGGGAAAGATATGGCACTCGGTTTCTTCAGAGCTCACCGCTCCCGGATCGTTCTCGCCGCCGCGCTCCTGGCGCTGGCAGCGTGCTCGAACCAGGGCGGCAGCAGCGGCACCACCACCGAGACAGTCAAGAACCAGACTCCGGCCGGCACGGTCGAGATGAGCCAGGTCCAGGCTGCCTTCATCGGCAGCGGCAACACCGGCGACGGCACCCTGCGGTTCCGCGGCAGGTCCTATCCATTCACGGTGTCGGGGCTGGGCATCGGCGGCATCGGCGTGTCGACGCTCGAGGCCACCGGCGAGGTCTACGACCTGGCCAAGGCCGACGATTTCGAAGGCGCCTACGTCCAGGGCCGCTACGGCTTCGCCATCGGCGAGGAGAGCGGCGGCGCCCTGTGGCTGAAGAACGACAAGGGCGTGGTGATGCGCCTCAAGACCAAGCGCACCGGCCTGATGCTCAGCCTCGGCGGCGACGCCGTCGTGATCACCCTGAAGCGATAGGCTTCCGGAAGAGAAAGCCGTCATTGCGGCCGCGGCCTCGAGCCGGGGTCGCAATGACGATGTCGGTCAGATTTCTTCGGTCTCGGCGATGTCGGCCAGGCGGTCGCGGTCCTGCAGCACCAGGGTGCTGCCCTCGCGGCCCAGGATACCTTCGCCGATCCAGCGGCCGATCTGGACATTGACCTTCGACCGGCTGGCCCCGATCAGGAGGCCGAGGTCGCGCTGCGACAGGGTCCGCGGCAGGCGCACCGCATGGCCCGGCGGCGTGCGCCCGGCCTCGGTCTCGCCCAGCGTCAGCAGCAGCCGGGCCAGGCGCGCCGGCAGGTTCAGCAGCGCCACGCCCTCGAGCTGGTCGCTGGTCCGGCGCAGCCGGGTGGTCAGCAGCTGCATCATCTGCAGGCAGGCCTCGGGCGACTGCTTCAGCATGCGCCGCAGGTCGCGCCCGTCGATGATCCGCAGCCGGCATTCGCCCAGCGCCACCGCATCGGCGCTGCGTCCGCGGCCGTCCAGCGCCGAGACCTCGCCGAACATCTCGCCGGCGCCGAGGATGCCGAGCAGAATCTCCCGCCCCTGGCGCGAGATCAGGCGCAGCGCCACGCGGCCGGACAGGACGACCATGATGCTGTCGCCCGGATCGCCGCGCAGGAAGATGGTGTCGCCGTCGTCGGGTGGCCGAGGCGGTCGGGATCATCCGCGCCGCGGCGCGGTCGGTGTAACCGACAAACTGAGGGATCGCATCATGCGCAAACGACTGGTCCTCGCCCTGCTGTGCATTGCCCTGCCGTCCGCGGCCCTGGGCCAGGAGGCGGCCGATGCTGCGCTGTGCCGCAGCATCGGTGGCGACGGCGTGCTGCAGGCCGAGCTGCTGTTCGGCCGTAACATCGAAGGCCGGGCCAACGTGTCCGACGCCCAATGGTCGGACTTCCTGGGCCGGGAGGTCACGCCGCGCTTCCCGGACGGGCTGACGGTGTTCGAGGCCGCCGGCCAGTGGCACGACAGCGTGACCCGGCAGGTGGTGCGCGAGCCGTCCTATGTCGTCATGATCCTGGCGCCGAACACGCCGGACACGCTGGCCCGGCTGTCGGCGATCCGGGCCGCCTATGTCAGCCGGTTCCGCCAGCAATCGGTCGGACTGACCCTGGCCCCGACCTGCGTCGACTTCTGAGGCCGGCGATGGCCAGAGCGGGCATGGCCGGTCGGGCCGATACGGCGGCCGCGGGCTGGCGCGACGTCTACGACGCCTGGTTCCCGGCGGGGCTGGAGCATGCCGACCTCGAGGCGCAGCGCCGGGCGGTCAGCCGGTGGTTCCGCGGCCGGGCCGATCCGGCGCTGCCGGGCCTGGCTCCGCTGGTGGCGGCGGCCCGTGCCGGGCGGCTCAGCCATTGGACCGCCACGCCGGTCGGCCGGCTGCTGCTGATCCTGCTGGCCGATCCGATCGCGCGAACCCTGCTCGCCGGCCGGCCCGAGGCCTTCGCCGGCGAGGCGCTGGCCCTGCGGCTGGCGGAGGAGGGGCTGCGTTCCGGCCACTACGAGGCCCTGGCCAGGCCCTGGGAGAAGATCTTCCTGATCCTGCCGCTGGCCGGGGCCGAAGGTCCGCGCCACCCGGCACGGCTGGAGCGGGCGGCGGTGCTGGCCGAACGGGTGGTAGCGACGGTGCCGGGGCCGCAGCAGCCGCTCTACTGGTTCGCGCTCGGCCAGATCCGCGCGCATCAGGACCAGATCGCCCGCTTCGGCCGCTTCCCGCACCGCAACGCCCTCCTCGGCCGGCCGTCGACCCGGGCGGAGCTGGCCTATCTGCATCCGGCGGAATTCGGCGGCCGGACACCGGCGGCCCTGCCCGGGTGGCGGCTTTCGCGCTGCTGATCCCATTTGGGGCCGGCCGCTATCCGCTACGCAGAATGAACCTCTCTCAACATGTCAGTTTGAGCGTTTTTGCAGTCGAGGAGGGCTCCTGCCATGTCAAGCGCCCAGCCCTGTCGGCGCGTGAGAGCGGAATTTCCGTGTGTCGCGCTTCGCGGCCAGTCTCTGATGGCTCAGATGCGCGAGGAGCGGACCTAATGGAGACGTGTGGTATCGGCGTGCGTGTCCGCAAGGGGTAAGGAGCGGAAATAGGGGCGGCCGCTCCCCAGCCCCGCTGCGGTAACAAGAAGGTCAATACCATGGCGGCGAAGCGCCTACCCCGCTGATTACCGCCGGCGGAGGGCGCTATACAGCGCGGCGCCGAACGAGACGATGAATGCGCCGGTCACGACGACCCAAAACAGGCCCGACCAGCTCAGGTAGTGAATCACGACACCGGCGCCGGCGATACCCACGCCCATCGCCCCGAAGCCGACGAGAACCTGGTTCCCTACGTTCTCCGTCTGCCTCGACTGAACCCGGCGGCGATTGGCTTCGGCAGTGACCTGCTGCCTCGCAAGCTCGTCGACCTCTTCTGCGGTGAGCTTGCGACCGCCCGGGACGGAAATCGGCGGATCCTGGTCTGGCACATAGCGGTTGCCACCGGTGGCCGGGTCAAAGTCATAAGACGCACGCTTGTCACGATTTCCAAAATACAAGTAAACGCCGAAGCCAGAAAGTAAAATCGCCACTTCCAAAAAGAATAAGATATCCTGAACATCATAATTCTAAATGTATGTTCTTTTGAGATACATAATTATAGAACTTATCAATATTGCAATAGAGGGAACTAATCTATACCATCGAAATCTCGATTCGTGCCTATTGCGGTTGAAATTTCTACTTTCCGTCTGCATTGCCCATTCAAAATTGGATTATAAAAAGCGATTCCGCCGATCCAGTATCCTATCATTCTGCCATGCTGTCGGATGGCGGCAAAGAGCCGATAGCGGACCAGCGGAGAGGCGCGGCGTCGACACCGTGTATTCTGTCAGCATCGGAGGCCGGACGTTCGGCAGCCCTGGCGGAAGCATCCCCATGGGTCGAACGCGGCTTTTCGAGCCACTTCCGGGGCGGGCCGAGTTGTAAACGCAAATGTTCATTGCGTTAACCGGCGCGATTCGTTCATGATACGTTCCATGGAGCCCGCAGCAGCTGATCTCGACGTCCAGGCCTATTGCCGCAGCCTCGCGCTGCAGCAGATCCGGATGCTCACCCGCCTGGCCGAGATCGCCATGCAGCTCGCCGAGGCCGAAGGCGTCCGCGCCGTTGAAGCGCAGGCCAGGGCCGCCCAGACCCGGACCGCCGAGCCCAAGGCCGACGCGGCCGCGGTGGAAGCGGCCAGGGCCGAGGCGCAGGAGGCTGGGATGGCCTTCAGCCGCTTCTCCAACTCGGTGCAGCGCTCCCTGGCCCAGCGCGCCCGCGCCGCCGACCGGCTCTGCGCCCGCGACAAGGCCGAGGCCCCGGACCGCGAGGCCGCCCGCAAGGCCCGCCGCGACCGCCACCGGGCCGAGGTCGAGGGCACCCTGCGCTTCATGATCGGGGACGAATTCCCGGATGAGGCCCGCATCGACGCCCTCCGCGGCGAGCTCGGGGAGCGGCTCGATGAGCTCTATGAGGACGAGAGGGTCCGGGTCGAGGACCGGCCGGTCGGCTCGGTGATGGCCGGGCTGGCCTGCGGCCTGGGCATCGCCGAGGAATGGCGGCGCTGGGCGCCCGGCTGGCCGAGAATGCCGCGCCCGGCCCGGCCGGCCGGCAGCGGGGCCGAGGTCGAGGCCGAGCGGGCCCGGCGCCGCGAGGCCGCCGTCGCCGCCGTCGAGCGGGCCTTCCCCGAGATCGACCCGGCCCGGATCCCGGGGATCAGGGCCGGGCTGGCGGTCCGGCTGCAGGAGGCCGACGTGGTCGAGTGGCTCGACACCGAGGCCATTTTCACCATCGCCGATCGCCTCGCCCGCTCCCTCGGCATCGACCACTTCCTCTGCCTCGAAGACCCGGACGCCCCCGACACCGGGTGACGATCAGGGCCCGATCAGCGGCAGCGCGGCTCCCGCCGCGGCCAGGCCGAGGACGACGGTCCAGGGCGGCGCCTTCCACACCGTGAGAGCCAGGAATCCGGCCAGCGCCAGGGCGAAGTCGCTCGGGGCCAGCACGGCGCTGGTCCAGACCGGGCTGTACAGCGCCGCGCCGAGGATGCCGACCACGGCCGCGTTGGCGCCGCGCATGGCGCTCTGCGCGCCCGGGCGCCGGCGCAGCGCGTCCCAGAAGGGCAGGGCGCCGTAGAGCAGCAGCAGCCCCGGCAGGAAGATCGCGGCCAGCGCGACCGCGGCGCCGGCGACGCCGTTCGGCGCCGGCCCCATCATTGCGCCGAGCCAGGCGGCGAAGGTGAACAGCGGCCCCGGCACCGCCTGCGCCAGGCCATAGCCTTCGAGGAAGGCCGCGTTGCTGACCCAGCCGGGCGGCACCACCTCGGCCTGCAACAGCGGCAGCACCACATGTCCGCCGCCGAACACCAGCGCGCCGGAGCGGTAGAAGGCGTCGAACAGCGCCAGGCCCTGGCTTCCGGTCGCCGCCGTCAGCGCCGGCGCGGCCAGGAAGATCGCGGCGAACAGCGCCAGGGCGATGGCGCCGCCCCGGCGCGACACCGGCAGGCCCAGCCGGCCGGCGGGGGCGGGGCCGCCGTCGCGGCAGAGCCGAAGGCCGGCGACCGCCCCCAGCGCGATCGCGCCGATCTGGCCGAGCGACCCGCCGGCGAAGACCGCGACCGCCACGGCCGCCAGCGCGATCGCCGCGCGCTCGCGGTCCGGCGTCAGGCTGCGGGCCATGCCCCAGACCGCCTGGGCGACGACGGCGACCGCGACCAGCTTCAGTCCGTGCAGCACGCCCTCGGCGACCGGGCCGGCGAGGACGCCGGCGCCGAGCGCGAGCAGGCACAGCAGGCCGGCCGAGGGCAGGGTGAAGCCGCACCAGGCGGCGAGCCCGCCGAGCAGCCCTCCGCCGCGCAGCAGGCCGAGGGCGAAGCCGACCTGGCTCGACGCCGGCCCCGGCAGGAACTGGCATAGCGCGACGAGATCGGCATAGCCGGCCTCGTCGATCCATTTCCGCCGCGCCACCAGCTCGTCGCGGAAATAGCCGAGATGGGCGATCGGCCCGCCGAAGGAGGTCAGGCCGAGCTTGAGGAAGACCCAGGCCACCTCGGCCGGCGAGGCTCGGCTTGGCTGCGCGGCCGTCTCGGCGTCGTCTGGGGCGGTCATCGCGGCCTTCGCTGCTGTCTCGGGCGGGCCCCACCGATAGGTGAGTCCCGCCGGGACCGTCAACCGCGGATGCTTACCCTTACCCGCCTATTCCGCGGCGGTGCCGCTGTAGGTCGCTCCCGGCTGGGCCGGCCGCTTCACTTGGCTCTGCGGCCTGGCCTTGCGGGCCTCGGCCAGGGCGACCTCGAGCTGCCGGCGCGCCCCGGCATGGGACGGCTCCAGCTCGACCGCCCGGCGCTGCACCAGGGCCGCCTCGTCCCAGCGCTTCTGGCCGGCGAGCAGGTTGCCGAGATGGCGGTGCAGCGCCGCCTCCTCGGGTGCCAGCTTGATCGCCTTGCGCGCGGTCGAGACCGCCTTGTCCGCCTGGCCGAGCGCGGCGAAGGCGGCGCTGAGCTGTCGCAGCGCGCCGGCATGGCCGGGGTCGAGGTCGATGGCGCGGCGCAGCTCGACCACCGCGTCCTTCCAGCGCTTCCAGCCGGCCAGGAGGTTGGCGAGATGGCGATAGAGGCCGGAGTCGTCGGGCGACAGCTCGATCGACCGGCGTGCCGCCGCCTCGGCCTCCTCCGTCCGGTCGAGCGCGGCCAGGGCGGTGCTGAGCTGGCGCTGGGTGCCGGCATGCGACGGCTCCAGCGCGGTTGCCGTCTCCAGCGCCCTGACCGCCTCGGCCCAGCGCTTGTCGGAGATCAGCAGCGCGGCCAGGGCGCGGTGCAGATGCGGCCCCTCCGGATCATGCTCCAGGGCCCGCCGGCAGGCGGCGATCGCCCGCGGCATCCGGCCCAGCTGCGACAGCACGGTGCTGTGCAGGTGATGCAGCCGGGAATGGTCCTCGCCCTTGGCGATGGCCTCGGCGATCAGGCGCTCGGCCGCTTCGGCCTTGCCCGCCGAGATCAGGTAGCCGGCCCGCGCTGTCGTGGCATTGGCGCTGCCGGCGAAGTGCCGGCCGATCTCCTCGATCGTCGCCATCGCCTCCCCGGCATGGCCGCAGCGCAGCAGGACGCCGGCGACCCAGGAATACAGCCCGACCAGGTCGCGCTGGCGGTCGAAGGCGGTGCGGATGGTGTTGGGCGGATGGCCCAGCAGCTCGCGCGCCACCGCCGCGGCCTTCTCCTGCTCGGCCCTGGCCTGCTCGGGCTTGCGCAGATCGGTCAGGATCTCGGCCAGCAGCAGATGCAGATCCGGGTCGATACGGCTGTTGCGGATGGCCTCGCGCACGGCGTTCAGGGCGCCGTCCGGGCGGCCCCTGGCGCGCAGGATCCGCCCGAGCTGCTCCCACATCGACGACCGGGTCGAAGCCCGCAGCAGCAGCTTGCGCTTCAGCTTCTGCACCAGCTCGGGCGGGGTCGGGTCGCGGTCGTGATCCGGCTCCGCCTCGAACAGGCGGATCGCCATCCGCTCCGCTTCCTCCGCCTCGGCCAGGCTGCCGCCCGCCAGCAGGCAGCGCGCCAGGCTGTGATGGAAGTCGGAGCGCTGCGGATCCAGCGCCAGCGCCTTTCGCCAGAACGAGACCGCCTCCGCCGCCCGGCTCGTCGTCATCAGCATGGTGGCGGCCAGCGCCTGGGCCTCCGCCAGGTCGGCCGGGGCGCGGGCGATCCACTCCCGGGCCAGCGCCCGGCCCTCGCCGTAGCGGCCATGGCCCCAGAACAGCTTGAACAGCAGCTCGGCCGCGTCGACCGACTCCGGGTCAAGCGCCAGCGCGGTGCGCAGGCTGGCGACGGCGTCGTCGATCGCACCGGTGTGCTGGGCCGACCGGCCCATCTGGACATGGTACAGCGGGTCGGCCTCGCGCAGGCGCTGCGCCTCCCGTTCCAGGCCGGCGGCCTCGTCCTCGCCGCCCTGCGCGCGCAGCAGCTCGCCGAGATGCAGGAGAGCCGCCGGATGGCCGGGCAGCAGCTCTGCCGCCCGGCGCGCCTCTGCGACCGCCTCCGTGATCCGGCCGCCGCGGGCCAGGGCCTCGCTCCGCACCCGGTGCTGATAGGCCGTGACCTCGGCCGGCCGGGCAGGGGCCTCGACCGGCGGCTCATCCTCCCCGTCGGGGAAGACCCGGGCCAGCGTCCGGCGCAGATCCTCGTCGATCTCCAGCCCCGCGCCGTCGCCGTGGAGCAGCTCGGTCCGTTTGGCGTCGGTCAGGTTCGCATCGACGTCCCAGCTGGTGTTGATCGGCTTGAAGTGGCGCAGGCCGACCTTGAAGCCGGCCTCGTCCGGGACCATGCCGATGACGTTGTGGATCGCCCATTGCACGTCCTCGGGCGACTTGGCCGGCACCACCGCCCATTTCTCGGTGCAGGCGTCCAGGCGGCCCGCTTTCTTGTAGAAGAAGTGCCTGTGCCGGCGCTGCCGGGGCAGGGGCTCGGTCGCGAAATTGTGGATCCACCAGCCGTCGAAGCGGATGAAGCCGGTGTCGGACTGCTCGGCGATCTCGAACACGCTCTGCCCGTCGCGGGTGACGGCCAGCTCGTCGATGTCGGCGTTGACGACGCTGGCGGCCGTCCGGAAACAGCGCAGCCGCGCATGCTCGAAGGCCGCGGCCTGGCCGTAGAAGGAATCCCAGATGCTGTAGGACAGCGGCCGGCGGCCGTCGAACACGCCCCATTTGTACGGCCAGGGGATGGTCAGCACCTCGATCGACGGATCGATCGCGCGCAGCGCGTCGTCGAGCTCGCGGACGTCGTAGGCGGTGGAGGCGTTGTCGTACAGGACGACGCCGTTGCAGCCATGGCCCCGGGCGTAGTAGCGGATCCAGTCTTGGATCCAGGCGATGTCGTTGTCCTGGCTCATCGCATAGATGCAGCGCCGGCCGGCGAAGAGCCCGCTCAGATTGGGCTGCGGCGCCAGGAAGGCGCGGCCCAGGCTGGTGTCGGCGATCAGCCCGGTGGTGCCGGGCGGCACCGGGACGGTGACCAGGTCGACCCAGCGCTTGTGCCGCACCTGGAAGGTGCAGGGCTGCATCGAGGGCAGGGCGGTGAAGCTGAAGCCCAGCTCCGTCTCCAGGTTCAGGAGCGGCGGCCCGACCAGCCGGATCGCCTCGCCCGACGCGTCCCAGAACACGTCGCAGAACACGGTGGTGAAGTCGAAATCAGCCTCGTAGCCGGCATGCCGCAGGGTGGGCGGCCGCGGCGGCATGCGGATCGGGTCGTGGCTGAAATCCAGGATCCAGGGAGTCAGCTGCGACAGGCGCCGGGGCGAGCGCGCGCCGCCGCGGCGGAGGACCGGCTGGTCCCGGCCCTCCGCGTCCCCCGTCGCCGGCATCGCGGCCGGCTGCGGCACCTCTGCGACGACCTCGACCGGGCGAGCCTGTTCCGGCTCCGCCTCGGCGGCATAGGCCTGGATCAGGCGGCGCAGGCCGTCCTCGACCGAGATCTCGGTGCGCCAGCCCAGCAGCGCTTCCGCCCGCGCCGGGTCGCCGCGGAAATGCGCCACGTCGAAGTTGCGGGGCGGTGCCGTGCGGATCTCGACCGGGATCAGCGCGGCGGTCCGGGCCATCTCGGCCAGCTCGCCCAGCGACACGGCGCGGCCGCTGACGAAATGGATCGGCGGCAGTGCCCGGTGGCCTTCCTTGAGGCACTCCACCAGCAGGGCCAGGCCACGGCCGACATCATCGACATGGGTGAAGTCGAAGGTGTTCTCGGCGCCTTCGATCGAGATCGTGCCACCGGTCGCGGCCGCCCGGGCGAAGGCCGGCACCACCCGGTCGCGGTGGTCGGCGGTGGAGCCGAAGACGTTGGAGAAGCGCACGATCACCGTGGCCAGCCCGGCCTCGCGGGCGCGGCCGACCGCAGCCTCGGCGGCGGCCTTGGAGCGGCCGTAGATGTTGACGGGTTCGAGCGGCGCGTCCTCCGGCACCGGCAGCGTCGCCGAATCGCCATAGACCTCGCGGCTGCTGGCGTAGACCACCCAGGGCCGGCGGCCGGCCGGCTGCTCCAGCGCGACCTGCAGCACCGCCTCGGTGCCGTTCACATTGATGTCCCAGCACAGCTCCGGATTGCGCTCGCCGGTGATGACGCGAGAGACGGCGGCGAGGGAGACGACGCCGTCGCAGCCGGCCATGGCCTGTCGCAGCTGGTCCAGGTTCCGGATGTCGCCATGGCCGGGCGTCCCGGCCTCATAGGCGCTGTCGAAAGCGACCGGCTGGTGCCCGGCCTCGGCAAAGCGCCTCATGATCTCGGTGCCGATCAGCCCACGCGAGCCCGTGACAAGGATTCTCATGAAGGTCGGCGTTCCCATGCTCGAAGGCGGCAAGACCGCGCTCGCGCCTTCAGGTTCCACGCATCCGGACCGAAATTCCGCGATGAAATCTTGGTGTCGCTCGATGGGTGGTCGCTGGAGCAACCGTTTTGCCACGAAACCTTGATTTCGTCAGAGTTTCGGCCGGAAGATTTTGAGGTTCGAATTCAATCTTCGAGAGTTCGCTGTGTCAATAAAGTTTTTGTAAGGTGTTGTGGGATGATTTTCTCAGGAGATGAATTTGAAATCTTCCTGGCCGAGGACGCCGGCATCGATGTGCGGGGCGGCCGTCGATCTCAAACGAAAAGGCCGGCCACGCGTCACGTGGCCGGCCCTCCGAGGATCTTCCTGCGGCTGAAGTCTACGAGACCCTGCCGCGAAACTGGCCGAGGCCTGCTACTTCGCCGGTGCTTTCGCAGCGACCTGGGTCTGTTGTCTGGCTGCATCGGCGGCATAGGCGTGGATCAGCCGGCGCAGGCCGTCCTCGACCGAGATCTCGGTGCGCCAGCCCAGCAGCGCTTCCGCCCGTGCCGGGTCGCCGCGGAAATGCGCCACGTCGAAGTTGCGGGGCGGTGCCGTGCGGATCTCGACCGGGATCAGCGCGGCGGCCCGGGCCATCTCGGCCAGCTCGCCCAGCGACACGGCGCGGCCGCCGACATAGTGGATCGGCGGCAGCGCCCGGTCGCCATCCTTCAGGCGCTCCACCAGCAAGACCAGGCCGCGGCCGACATCATCGACATGGGTGAAGTCGAAGGTGTTCTCGGCGCCTTCGATCGAGATCGTGCCACCGGTCGCGGCCGCCCGGGCGAAGGCCGGCACCACCCGGTCGCGATGATCGGCGGTCGACCCGAAGACGTTGGAGAAGCGCACGATCACCGTGGCCAGCCCGGCCTCGCGGGCACGGCCGACCGCAGCCTCGGCGGCGGCCTTGGAGCGGCCGTAGATGTTGACGGGCTCGAGCGGCGCGTCCTCCGGCACCGGCAGCGTCGCCGAATCGCCATAGACCTCGCGGCTGCTGGCGTAGACCACCCAGGGCCGGCGGTCGGCCGGCTGCTCCAGCGCGACCTGCAGCACCGCCTCGGTGCCGTTCACATTGATGTCCCAGCACAGCTCCGGATTGCGCTCGCCGGTGATGACGCGGGAGACGGCCGCGAGGGAGACGACGCCGTCGCAGCCGGCCATGGCCTGTCGCAGCTGGTCCACGTTCCGGATGTCGCCATGGCCGGGCGTCCCGGCCTCATAGGCGCTGTCGAAAGCGACCGGCTGGTGCCCGGCCTCGGCAAAGCGCCGCATGATCTCGGTGCCGATCAGCCCACGCGAGCCCGTGACAAGGATTCTCATAAGGGATTTCTCTCAAACCGTTGTCCGATACGATGCCGGCGAATGAGTGCCGACCGGGTCCTGGTCAGGCTGTTCCGACCCTGGCTTCTGCTGTCTGCCTTGGCCAGTCTACGCAGGCAAAGAGCAGAACTCTACTTCCGTGAATCATATCCCCCTCCTTCATCAGAGCGCGCGAGAAATCCTGGTTACTGAGATTCCGCGCGCCATGCCCCCAAATCCGATAGTGAAGTCTCGATACAGTTCGCCAGGTGAGCGGCAGACAACCTGTCCGTTTCGAAAGAAATTCCTCTGAGGTTGGATTTCAAGCTTTCTGTGCTTGGGGTGTCAAACGATTTTTGTGAGTTTTATGGGCTTTTTTGAGGCGAAAGAAGGGTCTCGCTCAAGATGGAACCGGACGCAGCCACGAAAGCGCAACGCCGCCTCCGTTACCCGGCAATCTCCTCGACCGTCTGCTCGATGGCGCCGAAGATCGAATGGCCCTGGGCGTCCTTCATCTCGATCCGCACGGTGTCGCCGAAGCGCAGGAACGAGGTGTGGGGCGCGCCGGACAGGATGGTCTCGACCATGCGCAGCTCGGCCAGGCAGGAATAGCCGTGGCCGCCGTGAAGGATCGGCTTGCCGGGCCCGCCGCCGGCGTCGCGGTTCGACACGGTGCCGGAGCCGATGATGGTGCCGGCGCCGAGCGGCCGGGTTTTCGCCGCATGGGCGACCAGGGTCGGGAAGTCGAAGGTCATGTCGACCCCGGCATCGGCCCGGCCGAACGGCGCGCCGTTCAGCTCGACCAGCAGCGGCCGGTGCAGCTTGCCGCCCCGCCAGGCGTCGCCCAGCTCGTCCGGCGTCACCGCCACCGGCGAAAGGGCCGAGGACGGCTTGGATTGGAAGAAGCCAAAGCCCTTGGCCAGCTCCGCCGGGATCAGGTTCCGTAGGGACACGTCGTTGACCAGCATGACCAGCTTGATCGCCCTGGCGGCGTCGTCGCGGCCCGCGCCCATCGGCACGTCGCCGGTGACCACGGCGACCTCGGCCTCCAGGTCGATGCCCCAGGCCTCGCTCGCCATCCGGATCGGATCGCGCGGGGCCAGGAAGGTGTCGGACCCGCCCTGGTACATCAGCGGGTCGGTCCAGAAGCTCTCCGGCATCTCGGCGCCGCGGGCCTGCCGCACCAGCGCGACATGGTTCACATAGGCCGAGCCGTCGGCCCATTGATAGGCGCGGGGCAGGGGCGACAGGGCCTGGTGCTCGCGGAACCGGTCGCTCGGCACGGCGCCGAGCTCCAGATCATGGGCCAGCGCCTCCAGCCGCGGCCGCAGCAGGTCCCAGTCGTCCAGGGCGCGCTGCAGCGTCGGGGCGATGCCCCCGGCCACGGTGTAGCGGGTCAGGTCGCGTGAGACGACGACGAGGCGCCCGTCGCGCGACCCGTCCCTCAGGCTGGCGAGCTTCATCGGCCGGTATCCTCCCGTGTGTCGAAGTTCTTCTCCAGCCCGCTCCAGCAGGCCGGGTAGTCATCCTGCAACGTCGGCAGCTCCGCTGCATAGCGTGTCAGCTGCTGCGGGAACCGGGTCTCGAACATGAAGGCCATGGTGCCGGTCAGCTTCACCGGCTTCAGCTCGGCCGTGCTGGCCTTGGCGAAGGCATCGGTGTCGGGCCCATGCGGCAGCATGCAGTTGTGCAGGCTGATGCCGCCGGGCAGGAAGCCCTCCTCCTTGGCGTCGTAGCGGCCATAGATGAGGCCCATGAACTCCGACATGATGTTCATATGGTACCAGGGCGGCCGGAAGGAGTGCTCGGCCACCAGCCAGCGCTCCGGGAAGATCACGAAGTCGACATTGGCCGTGCCTGCCTCGCCTGACGGCGCGGTCAGCACCGTGAAGATCGACGGGTCGGGGTGGTCGAAGCCGATGGCGCCGACCGGGGAAAAGGTCCGCAGATCATACTTGTAGGGGGCGTAGTTGCCATGCCAGGCGACGACGTCGAGCGGCGAGTGGCCGATCATGGTCTCATGGAAGCCGCCGCACCATTTCACCACCACGCGGTGCGGCGTGTCCGTCTCCTCGAAGGCGGCGACCGGGGTCTTGAAGTCGCGCGGATTGGCCAGGCAGTTGGCGCCGATCGGGCCGCGGTCCGGCAGGGTGAACTTGGCGCCGTAATTCTCGCAGACATAGCCGCGCGACGGGCCGTCCACCAGCTCGACCCTGACCTTGGTGCCGCGCGGGATCACCGCGATCTCGGCCGGGCCGATCTGCATGACGCCCAGCTCGGTGACCAGGCGCAGCGAGCCCTGCTGCGGCACGATCAGCAGCTCGCCATCGGCGTTGATGAACACCTCGTCGACCATCGATTCGGTGACCAGGTAGACATGCGCGGCCATGCCGGCCTGGGTGAACACGTCGCCGGCCGTGGTCATGGTCCGCATGCCGGTCAGGAAGGTCAGGGGCTCGTCCGGGATCGGCGTCGGGTCCCAGCGCAGCTGGCCCAGCGGCAGACCGTGGCGGATGACATGCGGCGCCGTCTTCCAATGCGGCAGCTCGATCTCGCGGAACCGGCCGACATGCCTGACCGAGGGCCGCAGCCGGTACAGCCAGGACCGCTCATTGGTGCCGCGCGGCGCGGTGAAGGGCGAGCCGGAGAGCTGCTCGGCATACAGCCCGTAGGCGCAGCGCTGCGGCGAGTTCTGGCCCTGGGGCAGGGCGCCCTCCAGGGCCTCGGTCTCGAAGTCGTTGCCGAATCCCGGCATGTAGCGGAGCGTCATCGCATCCTCCCGGCCTCGTCATTCCATCTCGCCCGGATATTTGTTTCATTTGAAACGAATATCAATGCCAAACTGTCAGCGCGGGCGGTCCGGCCGCGGCGTCTCGACCCCCGGGATACCGCCGATCCGCTCGGCCAGGAAGTCGACCAGCAGCCGGACCCGGGCGATGCCCGCCCGCTCCGGCACGATCAGCAGGCTCAGGGGCACGGGCGGCGGCTCGTGGCCCGGCAGGATGACCTCGAGCCGGCCGGCCGCCAGCAGGTCGTCGACCAGCCAGCGATGGGCCGGCCCGATGCCGCGCCCGGCGGCCAGGGCCTCGCGCGCGGCAAGGCCGTGATCGACCCGGAACCGCCCCCCGAACGGCACCGCATGGCGCTCGCCATCCGGCCCCTCCAGGGTCAGCGTGTCGCTGCCCGCGATGTTCGTCATCCGGATGCCCTCATGGCCGGCGAGGTCCTGCGGCACAGCCGGCCGGCCCCGCGCCGCCAGGTAGGCCGGCGCCGCCACCATGAGCCGCCGGGACCGGCCGAGCGCACGCAGCTTCATCGAGCTGTCGGTCAGCGGCCCGAGGCGCAGGGCGATGTCGACACCCTCGCGCACCAGGTCGACGCGCTCGTCGGTCAGGCTGAGGTCGACCTCGATATCGGGGTAGCGGTCCTGGAAGGCGAAGATCAGGCGGCTGACCTGCAGCACCCCGAAGGCGGCGGTGCAGGAGATCCGGATGGTACCGGCCGGCGCCCCGCGCGTGGCCCGCGCCTCGTCCCCGGCCTGCTCGACCAGGCGCAGGATCTGGACGCAGTCGGCGTAGTAGCGGCTGCCCTCGTCGGTCATGGTCACGCGCCGGGTGGTGCGGCTGAGCAGCGGCACGCCGACCGCCTCCTCCAGCTCCCGCAGATGCCGGGTGATGGTCGACTGGCCGACCGCAAGCTCGCGCGCCACCGCCGACAGGCTGCCGCGCTCGGCGACGCGGACGAAGCTGCGCATGCGCTCGAGCGAGACGTCCGGCCTATCCATTTATCGGCACAATCATATCCATTCCCGACATATAGCGGATCAACCGAGGACTGGCCACCTCAGGGGTCGGTTTCCTTGAAAGGATCGCTACCATGAAGGTGCTGCTTGTCTTCGCCCATCCCGAACCCCGCTCGCTCAACGGCGCGCTGCGCGACGTCGCCATCCGCGAGCTCGAGGAGCAAGGCCATGAGGTGCGGGTGTCGGATCTCTATGCCGATGGCTGGAAATCCGAGGTCGACCGGGCCGACTTCCCTGCGATGGCGCCCGAAGCTCGGCTGAAGGTGGCCGGCGCCTCCGCCGAAGCCTTCGCCGCCGACGCGCTGACCGAGGACGTCAGGGCCGAGCAGGAGAAGCTGCTCTGGGCCGACATGCTGATCCTGCAGTTCCCGCTGTGGTGGTACAGCATGCCGGCGATCCTCAAGGGCTGGGTCGACCGGGTCTATGCCTACGGCTTCGCCTATGGCGTCGGCGAGCACAGCGACCGCTACTGGGGCGACCGTTTCGGCGAAGGGACGCTCGCCGGCAAGCGCGCCATGCTGATCGTGACGGCTGGCGGCTGGGAGGAGCACTACGCCCCGCGCGGGGTCAACGGGCCGATCGACGACCTGTTGTTCCCGATCAACCACGGCATTCTCTACTACCCGGGCTACGACGTGCTGCCGTCCTTCGTGGCCTATCGGGTGGATCGTCTCGACGAGGCCGGGTTCGAGGCCGTGGCCGAGCGGCTGCGCGAGCGGATGCGGACGATCGCCACCACCCCGCCGATCCCGTACCGGCAGCAGAATGGCGGCGACTATCTGATCCCGAGCCTCCAGCTCCGTCCCGGCCTGGGCGATCCGGCTGCGGCCGGCTTCGCGCTCCACCTGGACGGCGCCGGCAAGCGGGCTGCGGCAGCCTAGTCGTCGTTGACGGCGAGGCGGCGCAGCGGGACGGGGGCGTGCAGGTCGGGCGGGACGCCGCGCCGGCGCTTCGCCGCCAGCAGTGATTCCGCGATCTCCTGCGACCGCACCGCCAGCACCGACAGCAACGTGTCGCTGAGGCCGTGCGAGGTCTCGGACTGGCCCTGCAGATGGACCTGCGGCCGGAACTCCGGCCGGGTGCGCAGCCGGTAGTCGCGGTCGACCGCGAAATCCTCGATCCAGGGGGCCAGCGCCGACAGCAGGCGGCGCCCGCCGTCGCGCTCGTAGCCGGTCGCCAGCACCACCGCGTCATAGCCGCGCCGCGCCGCGGTGCCGGCGAAGCCGTCGCGCACCGTCAGCTCGACCGTCTCCGGACCGGCCTCGGCCTCGGTCACCTCGCAGCGTCCGCACAGCGCCAGCCGAGCCGGCCCCTGCACCTTCTGCTGGTACAGGACGCCGTAGATCCGCTCGATCAGGTCGGCATCGACCACCGCGTAGTTGGTGTTGCGGAACTCGCGGATGATCGCGTCGCGCTGCGCCTCGCCCTGGCCGAAGACGTAGTCGGTGAAGCCCGGGTTGAAGATCTCGTTGACGAAGGGGGTGTCGTCGGCCGGCTTCAGCGCGTGGCCACGATAGATCAGGTCGATGCCGAGTTGCGGGAAGCGGCCATGCAGGTCGAGCGTGATTTCCGCCGCGCTCTGGCCGCCGCCGATCACCGCCACGCGGGCGGAGGGGCGGCGCGCCAGGCCCAGCCCATGGATGCGGTCGAGATAGAAGGAGGAGTGCAGGATCCGCGGTTCGCCGCGGAGCGTGGCGAAGACCGCCGGGATGCGCGGGCTGCCGCCGGTGGCGACGACCAGGTTGTGCGTCCGCCGCACGGTCTCGCCGCCCGACGCGGTGCGCGACCGCACGCGCAGGCTGGTGACAATGCCCTGCGCCGTCTCCGGCTCGACCGCCGTCACCTCCTCGCCATAGCTGCAATGCCCGGCGAAGCGGGCCGCGACCCAGCCGAGATAGTCGTTGAACTCGACCCGGCTGGGAAAGAAGGTCTTGCGGTTGATGAAGGCCTCCAGCCGGCCCTTCTGGTGCAGGTAGTTGACGAAGGTCAGCGGGCTGGTCGGGTCCCGCAGCGACACCAGGTCCTTGAGGAAGGAGATCTGCATGTCGCTGTCCGGCAGCAGCATCCCGCCATGCCAGGTGAAGCCGGGCTGTTTCTCGACGAAGTGATGGCTCAGCGCCGCGCCGCGCTGGCGCAGCGCCTCGTCCAGCGCGATGGCCAGGGCCAGGTTCGACGGGCCGAAGCCGACGCCGACGACGTCGTGGATCGCGTCCTGGCTCATGCGTGCGGCACCGGCTGCTTGGAGGAGGCGGCCGGCAGCCACAGCCGGTCGAAGAAGAAGCGCTCGCGCAGCAGCATCACCAGCGCCGCCCGCTTGTGCGGGAAGTCGAAGGTCTTGATCCGGACGAAGCCGGAGGTCTCGAGGTTGCGGATCTGCTGGTGGTGCGCCGCCGCCGGCTCGCCGACGATGCGTTGGGTGCGGCAGTCGTCGAGCAGCATGTAGTGCGTCAGCGAGGGCAGCCAGGCGCTGATGAAGCTGCGGCCGCGATAGGCATCCTCGCCGACCACGACATGCCAGCCGCGGTCGTAGTCCTGGACGTCGTAGAACGGCGCCAGGCGGTTCTCGCGGGCCCAGTAGATCTCGAAATAGGCGAAGGGCACGCCGTCGAAGGTCGCGATCAGCGGCACCATATGCGGGTCGGCGATCAGCCCGGACAGGTAGCGGCGATGCTTCTCCAGGTCGCCGTCCTCGTTCCAGAAGGCGGCGACTCGCGGGTCGTTCATCCATTTATGGAGATGGCCGAGATCATCCTCCACCGTGGCGGCGCGGAAGGCGATGGTCTGCTCCAGCCACGGGATGTAGCGGGCATAGACCGTGCCCTGCGGCTTCGGCGGCCGCTGCGGGTGGCGCTTGCCGTCGGTCATCACCTGGCGCTGCGGAAAGGCCGGCAGGTCGGGCCGGCCGTGCCATAGCTCGGCCTGCTGCATGAACAGCTCCGGCAGCACGGTCAGCGGGGCGTCGGCGGTCTCGACCGCGACTCCGCGCCGACGCAGCACGTCGGCCAGCGCGCCGGCGCCGTCGCCGAGGTCCAGCGCCAGCCACTCCAGACCGGGCTGCCAGGCGAAGGCGGATTCGATGGCCGCGTTCAGGCCGCGGAGGGCGGCGTCACCCGACCCGGCCGGACCGGTCAGCGCCAAGCGCCCCTCGGCCAGGCGCAGGGTCAGCGGCGCGGCGCTGGTCTGCCACACCGTCAGCGAATCACCCTGGCGCGACGTCGTCACCGGGGCCCGGGTGGCGGCGTAGGAGAGGAAGGTCGTGCCGGGCTGGGGAATGGGTATGGCGTCCATCGTCTTCTCCTTGCGCGGCCGCAGGACTCTGCCGGCTCGGGCATGCCAGCGGCCGCCGGCAAGCGGGCGGATTCGTCTCGTCTGGTCGGGTCGCCGCTTCCCGGACGAGGGGCAGGGAAGGGCGAAAACGGGCTTGACTTGCAATGCAACTGCAACTCATTATCATTCATAGCCAGAAGGGAACGGGAAGTCCAGGCACGTTGTCGGCTCCCCAGTTTTCTCTTCAAGCCAACGGAAAGCGCTGAAGACCAAATCAAGATGCCAGGCCGACGCAACTCGGCGGGGCGTCGCGTGGTCGCGTCTGCATAATCCGTAAAATTTTCTCTATCTCTGCATGCGATATCGGCAAGGAGAGCCTGATGGCCTTCGATCGGGACGACACCGTCTTTCACGTCGTGGTCAACCACGAGGAGCAATACTCGATCTGGCCCGACTACAAGGAGATCCCAGAGGGCTGGACCGCCGTCGGCAAGACCGGCCCGAAGGCGGAGTGCCTGGCCTATATCGCCGAGGTCTGGACCGACATGCGGCCGCTGTCCTTGCGCCGGCATATGGACGGCCCGGCCGCGGCGGACGCCCCCCAGGCCGACGCCGCGCAGTGACTGCATGAGCGCCGTCGCCGCCCGGCTGTTCTGCCTGCCCCATTCGGGGGCCAGCGCCATGGTCTATGGCCGCTGGCGCCGGGCGCTGCCGTCCTGGCTGGCGGTGCATCCGGTCGAGCTGCCCGGCCGCGGCGCCCGCACTGGCGAGCCTCTGTCGACCGACCCGATCCGACTCGCCGCATCATTGGCGGGGGAGATCGAGGGCCTGATCGACGGGCCCTACGCCCTGTTCGGCCACAGCCTGGGCGGCCTGCTGGCCTTCGAGCTGGCGCATGCCCTGCTGGAGCGCGGTGCGCCGCCACCGCTGGTGCTGTTCGCCTCCGGCAGCGAGGCGCCGGCGGTCCGCGACGACCGCGACCTGGCCCGGCCGCGCAGCGATGCCGAGCTGATCGCCGATCTGCGCGGCTACCGCGGCACGCCGGAGGAGGCACTGGCGGATGACGAACTGATGGCCGTCGTGCTGCCGGTGCTGCGCGCCGACTTCCTGATGGCCGGCACCTACGCCTACCGGCCGCGCCCGGCGCTGCCCTGCCCGGTGCATGTCCTCGCCGGCACCGGCGACGATCTCGACCGTCCGGCGCTCGAGGCCTGGGGCCGGGAGACGCGCTGCGACTTCGTCCTCGACCTGTTCGAGGGCGACCACTTCTTCATCCACTCCCGTCAGGCGGAGGTGCTGGGCGTCCTCGACGCCGCCCTGTCGCGACGGATGAACGGCGGCCCGGCCGCCCTGTTCCGCGCCGGCGGATCGCCCGCCGGCCGGACGCTTCAGTGAGTGCCCATGCCATGGATGCCGTGACCACCGCCATGCTGACGATCCGCCCGCTGCGCGACGGCGGGCCCCTGCCGCTGCTGGTCGAGCCCGCTGCCGGCGGCGCGCCATCGCTGATCGAGGCCCTGCCGGAGATCCGGCCGATCGTCGACCGCCATCTGCCGGTCGAGGGCGGCGTGCTGTTCCGCGGCTTCGCGCTGGACGGCGCCGACGCCTTCCGCGGCTTCGCCGCCGGTTTCGGCCATCCGCTGCTGACCTACGAGTTCGGGTCGACCCCGCGCAGCAAGGTGACGCAGGGCGTCTACACCTCGACCGAATACCCGCCGCATCAGCACATCCCGCTGCACAACGAGCAGGCCTATACCCGGGACTGGCCGATGAAGATCTGGTTCTACTGCCAGCAGGCGGCGCCGGAAGGGGGCGAAACGCCGATCGCCGACAGCCGCGCCGTCTACCGCGCCATGCCGCCGGCCCTGCGCGACCGCTTCGCCGAGAAGGGGCTGATGTATGTCCGCAACACCGGCAACGGCCTCGACGTCTCCTGGCAGCAGGTGTTCGGCACCGAGGATCGCGGCGAGGTCGAAGCCTATTGCCGCGGCCACGGCATCGACTGCGAGTGGAAGCCGGATGGCGAGCTGCGCACCCGCCAAATCTGCCAGGGCACGATCGCCCATCCGGTGACCGGCGAGATGCTCTGGTTCAACCAGGCCCATCTGTTCCACGTCTCGAACCTGGAGCCGGAGGTGCGGTCGACGCTGCTGGAGCTGGTCGACGAGCCGGACCTGCCGCGCAACGTCTATTACGGCGACGGCTCGCCGATCGAGGACGAGGTGTTGGCCACCGTTCGCGAGGTGCTGGAGGCGAACAAGATCAGCTTCCCCTGGCAGGCGGGCGACGTGCTGATGCTCGACAACATGCTCACCGCCCATGCGCGGTCCCCGTTCAAGGGGCCGCGCAAGGTCATCGTCGCCATGGCGGAAGCGCACGGTCTGCACTGACGCTCCGAGCCGGAGAAAGCCGTGTCGCTTCTCGGAATGCTGATCCGCGGGTCGCGGGTCCTGTTCGCGGCCGCCATCCTCGCCAGCCTGACCTGCGGGGTGGGCGGCGCCCTCCTGGTGCTGCTGATCAACCGCGCCCTGCACGCGCCGGCCGAGACGCTGGCGCAATGGCTGCTGCCCTTCGTCGCCGCGGCGCTGCTGGTGATGGTGGCGCAGGTCGCCTCGCGCGCCCTGTTCGCCCGGCTCGGCCAGCGCGCGCTGGGCGGGCTGCGGCAGCACATCGCCGAGACGGTGGTGGCGGCGCCCTACCGGCGGCTCGAGGTGGTCGGCCGGGCGCGGATCCAGTCGCTGCTGACCGACGACGCCTCCGCCATCGCCACCTTCTGCATGGGCCTGCCGATCCTGGTGACGAACGGGGTCGTCATCCTGGGCGTGCTGGCCTATCTCGCCACCCTGTCCTGGACCTTCCTGCTGCTGGCCGCCGTGGTGCTGGCGCTCGGCTCGATCGGCCACCAGCTCAGCTACGGCCGCGTGCTCTCGCATTTCCGTGAGGCGGGCCGCGACCAGGACCGTCTGTTCGGCCATTTCGAGGCCCTGAACGGCGGCGCCAAGGAGCTGAAGCTGAACCGCGGCAAGGCGCGCCGCTTCCTCGACGCGGTGCTGGCCGAGGCGATCGACGCGGTTGCCCGCAGCCGGGTCCGCGGCCTGTCGCTGCTGGCCTTCGCCGATGGCTGGGGCCGGCTGCTGTTCATGGCGACGATCGGCACGGCGCTGTTCGCGCGGATCTGGATCGCGCCGGGGGATGCCGGCGTCGTCTCCGGCTATGTCATCGCCTTCCTTTACATCATGGGCCCGCTGGAAGGGCTCTTGGCCAACATCCCGCATCTCGGCATGGCCCGGGTGGCGCTCGGCCGCATCGGCGACACGCTGACGGAGCTGGAGGCGGGGAAGGAGGACCGGGAGTCTGTCCCGGCCGGGCGCGAGGTCACGCTGGCGCTGGAAGGCGTCACCCACGGCTACTATGACGAGCGCGAGGACGAGGTCTTCACCCTCGGCCCGGTCGACCTGACGCTGCGGCCCGGCGAGATCACCTTCCTGGTTGGCGGCAACGGCAGCGGCAAGACCACGCTGGCGAAGCTGGTCACCGGCCTTTACGCGCCCGAGTCCGGCACCATCCGCGTCGATGGCCGGGCCCTGGCGACGCCGGGCGGCGCGGCGCACCGGCAGCTGTTCTCGGCCGTGTTCTCCGACTTCCACCTGTTCGAGACGCTGCTGGAGGCGGCGGACGGGTCGCTCGACGACCGCGCCAACACCTGGCTGCGCCAGCTCCATCTCGACCACAAGGTCGCGGTCACGGGCGGCGCCTTCTCGACCCGCGACCTGTCGCAGGGCCAGCGCAAGCGTCTGGCGCTGGTGGCGGCCTGCCTCGAGGACCGGCCGGTGATGGTGTTCGACGAATGGGCGGCCGACCAGGACCCGCAGTTCAAGGACGTGTTCTACCGCGAGGTCCTGGCCGAGCTGAAGGCGCGGCGGAAGACGGTTCTGGTCATCACCCATGACGACCGCTGGTTCTCGCTGGCCGACCAGCTGGTCAAGCTCGACCGCGGCCAGGTGGTCGAGCGCAGCGGCCCCGCCGCGGCCGCGCCGGCGCCTCTGCGCGCCAACGGCCACGATCTCTCCCTCTCGCCGGTGTCATGAGGTTCGCCGTGAGCGACGCTGCCTTCGATCTCCGCCCGCGCCGCGACGCCGCTGCCCCGCTGGCCCTCGACTATGCCGATGCCGAGACGCTGATCGAGCTGCTGCGCCGCCGCGCCGCCGTGGATGACGGCGGGCCGGCGCTGCGCTTCCTGACCGACGGCGAGACCCTCGGCGACACCCTCGACTATCGCACGCTGGACCAGCGGGCGCGGGTGATCGCGGCGCATCTGCAGTCCGTGGCGGCGCCGGGCGACCGGGCGCTGATCCTGTTGAACAGCGGGCCGGATTACGTCGCCTCCTTCTTCGGCTGCCTTTATGCCGGGGTCATCGCCGTGCCGGCCTATCCGCCGGAGGGCATGAGCCGCCACCATGTCGAACGGCTGCAAGGCATGGTGGCGGATGCCGGCGCCCGCCTGCTGCTGACCGACCGGTCGCACCGCGCCTCGGTCGAAGCCCTTTGCATCGGCCGGGACGGCGTCGACGTGATCGCCGTCGACACCCTGTCCTCCACGTTGGCGGAAGCTCAGCGGCCGCATCCGACCGAGGGCGGCGACATCGCCTTCCTGCAATACACCTCGGGCTCGACCGCGAACCCGAAGGGCATCGAGGTCACCCACGCCAACCTGATCGACAACCAGCGGATGATGGTGCACGGCATCGGCGTCACCGCTGACGACGTGCTGGTCTCCTGGCTGCCGCTCTATCACGACATGGGGCTGATCGCCGGGCTCATCCTGCCCTTCTTCGCCGGCATCCCGCTGGTGCTGATGGCGCCGCAACATTTCCTGGCCCGGCCGGCGCGCTGGCTGGAGGCGGTCCACCGCTACGGCGGCACCATCAGCGGCGGCCCCGATTTCGCCTTCCGCCTGTGCTGCGATCGGGTCAGCGACAAGACGCTGGCCGGGCTGGACCTGCGGTCCTGGCAGTTCGCCTTCTGCGGGTCCGAGCCGGTGCGGGCGGACACCATGGCCGATTTCGCCGCCCGCTTCGCCCCGGCCGGCCTGCGCCGCGAGACTCTGGCCCCCGCCTACGGCCTGGCCGAGGCGACGCTGACCATGTCCTGCAGCCCGCGGCCGCACGCTTATGTCACGCTGCGCGTCGACCAGGAGGCGCTGGCGGCGCACCGGGTGGTGCCGAGCGGTCAGGGCATCGAACTGGTCAGCAGCGGTCGACCGATCCGGCCGCACCAGCTGCGCATCGTCGATCCCGAGACGCTGGAGTCGCTCGGCGAGGGCGCGGTCGGCGAGGTCTGGGTGACCGGCGGCAGCGTCACCCGCGGCTACTGGCGCAACCCGAAGGCGACGCGCGAGGCCTTCCTCGATCGCGGCGAGGGCGTCTGGCTGCGGAGTGGCGACCTCGCCTTTCTGCACGAGGGCGAGCTGTTCATCACCGGCCGGCGCAAGGATGTGATCATCATCCGCGGCCAGAACCGCTACCCGCAGGATATCGAGAAGGCCGTCGAGGCCGGAGTGTCGGGGATCCGCAAGGGCCGGGTCTCGGCCTTCGCGGTCGAGCATGACGGCCGCGAGAGCATCGGCGTTGCGGTCGAGATCGGCCGCGCCACGCAGCGCAAGGTGGCGCCGGAGGCGCTGGTCGAGGCGATCGACCGCGTCGTCGCCGATGAACAGCAGGAGCCGGCGGCGCTGGTCGCACTGCTCGAACCCGGCACGCTGCCGAAGACCACCAGCGGCAAGCTGCAGCGCTCCGCCTGCCGCGATCGGCTGGCCTCGGGCGAGTTGCAGGCCTGGCACCTCTACCGCCGCCCGTCGGCCGGCGACGGCGCGCAGGACCGGGAGCCGCCGCGGGACGGGACCGAGCAGCGCCTCGCCGTGATCTGGACCGAGCTGCTGGATTGCGGCCCGATCGGCCGCGGCGACCAGTTCCTGGCCCTCGGCGGCCATTCGCTGCTGGCGATGCAGGCGATCGACCGGATCCGGGCCGAGTTCAGCGTCGAGCTGCCGCTGCGCGAGATCTTCGCTCCGCGCAGCCTGGCCGAGCTCGCCGCCCGGCTGGACGCGGCGCCGCGCCAGGCGCCGGAGGCCGGGCTGCCGCCGGTCACGGCTGTGCCGCGGCAGGCGGAGATGCCGCTGTCTCTGGCACAGCAGCGCCTGTGGCTGGCCGAGCGCCTGGCCGGGGAGGCGGCGCGCAGCGCCTACAACCTCACCGGCCAGCTGCGCCTGACCGGCCCGCTGTCGCGGCCGGCGCTGGACCGTGCCCTCGCCGGCCTGCTGGCGCGGCATGAGATCCTGCGCACCGCCTATCCGGAAGATGCCGACGGCGTGCCGGTGGCTCGCGTCGACGCCGAAGCCATCCTGTCGCTGCCGGAGATCGACCTCTCGGCGCTCGACCCGGCCCGGCGCGAGGCGCGGCTGGCCGAGATCGAAGCGGAGGAGGCGCGGCGACCCTTCGACCTGGCGGCGGCACCGCTGCTGCGCGCCACCCTGCAGCGGCTGGGCCCGGCAGAGCACAGCCTTCTGCTCGGCCTGCACCACATCGTCGCCGACGGCTGGTCGATCGGCGTGCTGATCGACGATCTGGGCGCGCTGTACCGCGCCGCGCTGGAGCACGGCCCCGCCGACCTCGCGCCGCTGCCGGTGCAGTATCTCGACTACGCGCTGTGGCAGCGCCGCCTGCTGCAGGGCGAGGGGCTGGAGCGGCAGAAGGCGTTCTGGCGCGACCGCTTGGCCGGCGTCCCGCATCGGCTGGAGCTGCCGGCCGACCATCCGCGCCCGGCCGTGGCATCCCAGGCCGGGGACAGTGTTCGGTTCAGCCTGCCGGGCCCGCTGGTCGCGCGGCTTGAGGCGCTGGGCCATGCCCGCGGCGGCACGCTGTTCATGGTGCTGCTGGCGGCGTTCGAGGCCCTGCTGCACCGGCTGACCGGCGCCACCGATTTCGTCGTCGGCACCGACGTCGCCGGCCGGCCGCGGCGCGAGCTCGACCGGCTGGTCGGCTTCTTCGTCAACGTCCTGCCGCTGCGCGCCCGGCCGGCCGCGGCGCTGCCCTTCGCCGAGCTGCTGGACCGGGTGCGCGAGGACTCGCTGCAGGCCTTCGAGCAGCCGCTGCTGCCCTTCGACCAGATCGTCGAGGCCGCCGGCACGGCGCGCGACCGCGCCCGCAACCCGCTGGTGCAGGTGCTGTTCGTGCTGCAGAGCGCGCCGCGCGGCCGCTTCGGCGTCGACGGCCTGACGGCGGAGCTGCGGCCCGCCCAGGCCCACGGCTCGAAATTCGACATGGCGCTGTTCCTCGACCCGCTCGGCTCCCGCGCCGCGCAAGGCCTCGAAGGCGAATGGGTCTTCGCCACCGACCTGTTCGCCCGGCCTCGGGTCGGTCGGCTGGTGGCCGCCTGGACCGCGCTGCTGGAGCAGATCGCCGAAACCCCGGACCGCTCGCTGAGCGGCTTCACACTTCCCTCACTGGAGGAGTCCGCGATGTCGTCGTCCGCGTCGCCGTCCGAAACCACCGCCCGCATGGGCGCCAAGCTGGACAAGCTGAAGAAGTTCGCGTCCCCCGCGGCCCGACCGGCCGCCGCCGCGCCGGCGCGCGAGCTGGTGCGGACCTCGTCGCTGACCCCGGGTGCGATCTTCCCGCTGGTGGTCGAGCCGGCCAGCGCCGATCTCGACGCCGTGGCCTGGGCCGCGGCGCATCGCGACCAGGTCGAGGCCTGGCTGCGGCGCCATGCCGGCCTGCTGTTCCGCGGCTTCGGCCTGACCACGCCGCAGGAGTTCGAGGCCTTCGCCGAGGCGCTGCAACCCGGCCTCTACGGGTCCTATGGCGACCTGCCGAAGAAGGAAGGCGGCCGCAACACCTACCGCTCCACGCCGTATCCGGAGCGGAAGATGATCCTCTATCACAATGAGAGCTCGCACCTGCCGCGCTGGCCGCGCAAGCAGTGGTTCTTCTGCGAGCAGCCGTCGCCGGTCGGCGGCGCCACCCCGATCGTCGACTGCCGCGAGATGCTCCGGCGCCTGCCGGCGGAGCTGGCGGAGCGCTTTGCCCGCCTCGGCCTGACCTATGTCCGCACCTTCACCGAGAATCTCGACGTCGACTGGCGCGACTTCTTCAAGACCGACAGCCGCGAGGAGGTCGAGGCCCGCTGCCGCGCCGCCGGGGTCGATTTCGCCTGGATCGGCCAGGATGAGCTGCAGACCCGCACCCGCTGCCCGGCGGTGATCACCCATCCGCTGACCGGCGAGCGCTCCTTCTTCAACCAGGTCCAGCTGCACCACACCCGCTGCCTCGACGCCGATGTGCGCGAGGACCTGCTGGCCATGGTCGGGCCGGAGCGGATGCCGCGGCAGGTGTTCTACGGCGACGGCTCGCCGATCGAGGACGAGGTCATGGACCTGATCGGCGAGCTGTACGAGGCCTGCGCCGTGCGTTTCGACTGGCGCCGCGGCGACGTGGTGATGCTCGACAACATGCTCGCCGCCCATGCCCGCGACCCGTATGAGGGGCCGCGCCGCATCGTCGTGGCGATGGGCGACATGGTCGACCGCAGCAGCCTCGGCGACATCGGGCAGGGGGGCGCGCGATGACCGACCTCGCCCTCTCCGCCGGGGCGGAGACCTGGCCGCTCGGCCCCGAGCAGCGGGTCGCCACGGAGCATCCTGAGGCCGCCTCCATCCTCGTCGTCGGCATTGCCGGCGATCTGGACGAGCCGCGGCTGCGCGCGGCGCTGCTGCGGGTGGCCGGCCGGCACGAGATCCTGCGCACCGCCTTCGTCGCCGTCCCCGGCTTCCGCGGCCTGCGCGCCCGGCCACTGGAGGCGCCGGCGGAGCCCGCCTGGTCCGTGCTCGACCTGCGCGGCCGAGCCGACGCGGCTGAGGCCATGGCGATGGACCTGGCGGCGCAGAAGGGCTTCGATCTCGGCTCCGGCCGGACGCTGCGGGCCATGCTGGTTCGCCTGGGCGACGCGGTATGGCGCCTGGCGCTGCTGGCCTCGCCGCTGGTGGCCGACCGTGGCGCGCTCGACCTGATCCATCGCGCCCTGCGCGACGAGTACGCCGGCGCCGCCGTCCCGGCGAATGAGGACGGCGTCGCCTACGCGCAGTACGTCGAATGGCGCGCCGAGATGGCGGCCGACGAGGACGCCGCCGAAGGCCGCCGCTACTGGCAGGACCATCTCGGCCCCTCGGCGCCGCCGGCATTGCATCTGCCCTATCGCTGTCCCGATGCCGGCGCGGTCACGCCGGCCAGCCGCGAGGCCGTGGTCGACACTGCCGTGGCGCAGCGGCTGACAGATCTTGCCGCCGCGCGCGGCATCAGGCTCGACGCTGTGCTCCAGGCCGCCTGGTGGGCGCTGCTGGCCCGCATCGCCGGGCGGGCCGAGCTGGTGGCCGGCTGGCAGCATGACTGCCGCCGCGACTATGACGCCTTCGCCGAGACCGTCGGCCCGTTCGACAAGGTGTTGCCCTTGCGGCTGGCGGCCGATCCGGCCGAGCCCTTCGCCGCCTTCCTGGACCGGCTCGCGCCGGTGCTCGACAGCCACCGCGGCTGGCAGGAGCATTGGCCGGTCGAGGCGCCGGGCCGCAGCGACCATCTCGTCGCCGGCTTCTGGGTCACCGGCCCCGCGGCCGATGGCGGCGCGTGGCGCCTGGTCTCGGCGGACGGGCCGCAGCCCTTCGAACTGGCGCTGCGGGCCGATCTCGCCGAAGACGGCAGCCTGCGCGCCGTCGCGTTGCATTGGGACGGCGACCGCTACGACGATGCGGCGATGGGAATCCTGCTGGAGCAGGTCGTGACCCTGCTGTCCGAGCTGCCGGACCAGTTGGACACGCCTCTCGGCACCCTGTCGCCGGTGGGCGACGCGGAGCGGGCGCGGCTGCTGGGCTTCGACGCCACGGCCGAGGCTCCGGCACCCGGCCCGTCGCTGCCGGCGCTGATCGCCCGATGGGGCCGCGAGACCCCGACGGCGCTGGCCCTGGCCGGCGGCGGCATCACCCTCGACTATGCCGGGCTGAATGTGCGGGTCGACGGGCTGGCCGCCTGGCTCGTCGCCCATGGCGTCGGCCGAGAGACCGTGGTCGCGCTCGACATGGCGCGCTCGGCCGACATGGTGGTGGGGCTGCTCGCCGTCTGGCGCGCCGGCGGCGCCTATCTGCCGCTCGACCCGCAATGGCCGCAGGCGCGCCGGCAGCTGCTGCTCGACCAGGCCAAGCCGGTGCTGGTGCTGACCGACGCCGCCGAGCCGGTCGTCTCCGACACCGTGCCGGTCCACACGCTGGCCACGGTGCTGGCGGAGCCCGCCTCGGCGGCGCTGCCCGACTTCGGCGACGATGACCGCGCCGCCTATGTGCTGTTCACCTCCGGCTCGACCGGCACGCCGAAGGGCGTGGTGATCGAACACGGCCAGCTCCGCACCTATGTCGAAGCCGTGAGTGAGGCGCTCGGCCTCGCCGGCTGCCGGCGCTTCGCCCTGACCTCGACCGTCGCGGCCGATCTCGGCAACACCGTGCTGTTCGGCGCGCTGCGGCATGGTGCGTGCCTGGCGGTGGCGGACGAGGCCGAGATGGCCGACGGTGCCGCCTTCGCCGGCTTCCTGCGGCGGCACGACATCGACTGCGCCAAGCTGGTGCCGTCGCATCTGGCGGCGCTGCTCGACGTGCCGACCCCGGTGCTGCCGGCCACGCTGATCCTGGGCGGCGAGGCCACGCCGAAGTCGCTGGTCGACCGGATCCTCGCGGCGGCGCCGCAATGCCGGGTGTTCAACCATTACGGCCCAACCGAGACCACGGTCGGCGTGCTGGTGCATGCTCATGACCCCTCGGCCCCGGCCTGGGCCGGCGAGGCCCTGCCGCTGAGCCGCCCGTTGGCCGGCAGCGAGGTACTCGTGCTCGACGCCGCGGGCCGTCTGGCGCCGACCGGCGCGGTGGGCGAGCTCCATATCGGCGGGGCGCAGCTTTGCCGCGGCTACCTGCATGGCGACCCGGCCGGCGTCTTCGTCGACCACCCGTTCCGCGAGGGCCGGCGGCTCTACCGCAGCGGCGACCTGGCCCGGCACCTGCCGGAGGGCTCCCTGCAGGTCGTCGGCCGGGCCGACCACCAGGTGAAGATCCGCGGCTTCCGGGTCGAGCCGGGCGAGGTCGAGGCCGCGCTGCAGGCGCTCGACGGCGTCCAGCAGGCGGCGGTCGTGGTCCATCGGCCGGAAGGCGGGGAGGCACGTCTGATCGGCTTCGTCACCCTGGCCTCGGGTGAAGGCGACGCCGCGGGGCTGCGCCCGGCTTTGGCCGCGCGCCTGCCCGGCCCGATGGTGCCGGCTCAGATCGTGGCCTTGGACCGGATGCCGCGCCTGGCCAACGGCAAGATCGACCGCCGCGGCCTGCCCGATCCGGCGACCCTGGCCGAGACCAGCGCGAAGGTGGCGCCGCGTGACGCGGTCGAGACCGTGCTGCGCCAGGTGGCGGCGGAGCTGCTGGAGCGGCCGGCCGAGGCGATCGGCGTCACCGACGACTTCTTCGACATCGGCGGCAACTCGCTGCAGGTGATCAAGCTGGTCGCCCGCATCCGCAAGCTGTTCCAGCTCGAGGTGCCGCCCGGCATCGTCTTCGACCATCCCAGCATCGCCGCCCTGGCCCAGGCGCTGCGCGGCCATGCGGCGCCGGGTCGGATCGACCAGATCGCCACCCTCCGCCTCAGCCTCGACGGAATGAGCGAGGCGGAGCGGGCGGCGCTGCTGGAGAAGGCGCGGCAGGCCAAGGCTCCTTGAGCAACATGAACGACATCGACAACGACGCCCTGCTCGCGCTGCTGCTGGACGACGAGACGTCGGATCCGGATGCGATCCGCCCGCGCGACAGCGGGGCTCCGGCTCCGCTGTCCTTCCAGCAGCAGCGCCTGTGGTTCCTGCAGCACTACGATCCGGAGGGCGCGGCCTACAATTCGGTCCGCGCGCTGCGGCTGCGGGGGCGGCTGGACGTGCCGGCGCTGGAAGCCGCGTTCCGCCGCCTGGTCGAGCACCACGCCGTGCTGCGCACCCGCTTCGAGGGCGGGGAGGGCGACCCGCGGCAGGTGGTGCTGCCGCAGGTCGATGTCGCGATCGAGCACGCCGTGCTGCCCGCGGCCGAAGCGCCGGGCGCTGAGCAGGCGCTGTCCGCCTGGCTGCAGGCGCGGGTGCGCCGGCCCTTCGACCTCGCCCGGCCGCCGCTGCTGCGCGTCGTCCTGGCCCGGCGCGGTGAGACGGCAGGTGGCAATGGGGGGGACGGCGACTGGGTGCTGCTGCTGGTGATGCACCACATCGTCGTCGACGCCTGGTCCGCCGCGGTGCTGGTGCGCGACCTCGCCCAGGCCTATGGCGAGGCGCTGCGCGATCCCGCCCGCCGGGGCCGGCCGCTGCCCGCCCAGGCGCTCGACTATGCCGATTACTCCGCCTGGCAGCGCCAGCGCTTCGCCGGCGACCGCCGCGATCAGGCTCTGGCGCGGTGGAAGGAGTATCTCGGCGGCGACGTGCCGGTGCTGGCGCTGCCGACCGACCGGCCGCGCGACACCGAGGGCAACCGCCCCGGCGGCCGCATCGATTTCGCGCTGCCGCCGGACCTGGCCCGGTCGGTCCAGACCCTGTGCCGGGAAGAGGGCTGCACACCCTTCGTCGTGCTGCTCGCTGCGTGGCAGCTGCTGCTCGGCCGCCTCTCCGGCCAGTCGGATTTCGCCGTCGGCGTGCCCAACGCCGCGCGCGGTCGGGCCGAAATCCAGGATCTGCTCGGCTTCTTCGTCAACACCCAGGTCTACCGCGTCCGGCTCGACCCGCGCCTCAGCGTCCGGGCGCTGTGCCGCCGGCTGCGTGGCGAGGCGATGGCCGCCCTCGACCAGGCCGACGTGCCGTTCGAGCTGCTGCTGGACGGGCTCGGTATCGCCCGCGACGCGCGGTACACGCCGCTGTTCCAGTCGCTGTTCAACTTCCGCACCACCCGCGACGCGGCGCTCCTGGCGCTGGACGGGGTGACGGCCGAGCTGATCGACATCGACACCGGCAGCGCCCAGTTCGACCTGTCGCTGGACGTGGCGGCGGACGGTCGCAGTATCGACTGCCAGCTCGAATACGATGCCGCGCTGTTCGACCGCGCCACTGTGGCCCGCTGGAGCACCCATCTCGTCACGCTGCTGCGGCAGATGACGGTCCGGCCGGAGGTCCCGGTCGAAGCCCTGTCCCTGCTGGCGGAGTCGGATCTCGCGCAGCTGGCGGCG
>NZ_JASATH010000035.1:0-49519 GCF_038440215.1 Inquilinus sp. OTU3971
CCCCCCCCCGCCCCCCGCCCCCCCCCCCCCAGCCCCCTCCCCCTGCCCCCCTCCCGCAAGGGGAGGGGGGACTAGAAAGGAGCCACCCCGCCGAAACGTGATTCCGGTGGCCCTCCTGTCGGAAGACGCGCGCTCATGAACCAGGCGGTGATCTCGCATCTGCTGCAGGAGGCGCTGACCCTGACGCTGTTGCTGTCGCTGCCGGCGCTCGCCATCGCCGCCGCGGTCGGCCTGCTGGTCGGCCTGTTCCAGGCGGTGACCCAGATCCAGGACCAGACCCTGCCGATGGCGGTCAAGGTGATCGCCGTGGTGCTGGCCCTGGTGCTGCTGGGCCCGATGCTGGCCAGCCCGCTGGTGCGCTACACCGACCGCATCTTCACCGACTTCCCGGCGATCACCCGCGGCGCGATCCCGGCGGATGCCAGGCCGCCCTGATGATCGAATCCTTCCGGCTGCTGGCCGAGCTGATCGGGCCCTATGTCACCGCCGTCTCGATCGCCATCGCCCGCCCGGTCGCCCTGGCCGCGGTGCTGCCGATGTTCGCCTGGCTCGGCCTCACCGGCATCCTGCGCAACGCGGTGATGATCGCCATCGCTCTGCCGATGGTGTCGCAGGTGACGTCGGAGCTGGGGGTGCTGACGCCGCTGCAGCCCGGCCAGATGCTGATGCTGGTGGCAAAGGAGGCGGTGATCGGCCTCCTGCTCGGCCTGCTGTTCGGCCTGCCCTTCTGGGCGGTGGAGGCGGCGGGCGAGCTGATCGACATGCAGCGCGGCGTCAACGGCGCCTATCTGCTCGACCCCAACGCCTCGGGCCAGGCCTCACCGGTCGGCACGCTGTTCGTGCTGGTGCTGCTGGCTCTGTTCTTCGCCGGCAACGGCCTCGGGGTGGTAGCCGAGGCGCTCTACTCCAGCTACGCCCTGTGGCCGGTGACCGAGCTGCTGCCGCCCTTCACCGGCGAGACGCCGACCCTGCTGCTGGGCCTGCTCGACCATGTGGTCCGGCTCGGCCTGCTGCTCGCCGTGCCGCTGGTGATCGTGATGCTGCTGGCCGACATCGCGCTGGCCGTGATCGGCCGGATGGCGCCGCAGCTCAACGTCTTCGACCTGTCGCTGTCGGTAAAGTCGGCGGCGCTGGTGCTGGTGCTGCCGATCTACGCCATCTTCCTGGTGCCCTATTTCAACGACAGCCTGGGCTCGATGCGCGGCGTGCTCGACCTCGCCCGGACGGTGCTGCCGTGAGCCAGCAGACCAGCGAAGACAAGAGCCTCCCCGCCAGCGCCAAGAAGCTGGCGGATGCCCGGGGCAAGGGCCAGGTGGCGCACAGCCGCGACCTGGTCACGGTGGTCGCCCTCGTCGCCGGCTTCCTCTATCTCGGAGTCGAGGGGCCGGCGATCATGGAGGCGTTCCGCGCCATCCTGACCGAGCCGATCGCCCTGACGGCCAAGCCGTTCGACCAGAGCTACACCATCATCCCGACCCTGCTGTCGCTCGCAGCCAGGATCGTCGCCCCGCTGGTGCTGGTGATCGTCGTCGCCAGCATCCTCGCCAATGTCGGCTTCCTGCGCGGCATCCCGTTCTCGTTCGACCCGCTGGTGCCGCGCGGCGACAAGATCAACCCGGTGAGCGGCTTCCAGCGGCTGTTCAGCCTGCGCAACCTGCTGGAATTCGCCAAGGCGGTGGTGAAGGCCTGCACCCTCCTGGGGGTGATCGGGCTGCTCGCCCTCGGGGCGCTGCGGGCGGTGCTGGTGACGCCGCAATGCGGCCGCGACTGCATCGGCCTGGTGCTGGTGGCGACGCTGAAGCCGGTGCTGATCGGCATCATCGCGGTGCTGCTGGTCTTCGCCCTGATCGACATGCTGCTGCAGCGCTGGCTGTTCCAGCGCGACCAGCGGATGACCCGCAGCGAGATGAAGCGCGAGCGCAAGGAGCAGGAGGGCGACCCGTTCATCCGCAGCACCCGGCGGCAGCTGCATCGCGGCCTGGCCCGCGGCGAAGGCGGGTCCTCGATGCCGACCCTGTTCATCACCGACGGCGAGGTCACCGTCGGCATCCGCTTCGTTCCCGGCGAGACCTCGGTGCCGATGCTGGTCGGCAAGTCGTTCAAGGGCGGCATGGCCAATGTGCCGATGGAGACGGCGCCCCTGCTGGCGCGGCAGCTGCATGCCGACGGCAAGATCGGCGAGGCCGTCCCGGGCGAGCATTTCGACGCCCTGGCCCGGATCCTGCTGCGGCTCGGCGCAGTGTGAGGCCCCCGCTTTCTCCCGTCCTGCGCTACAGTCGGACGACGAGAGCGGGAGACGCGCGATGGACTCCAGGGAAGCGCCGCGGCCGGTGGCGGAGATCGCCAGCTACCACGCCCATGTCTATTTCGACCCGGCGGCGACCCGCGACCGGGCCGAGCGGCTGCGCGGCTGGATCGGCGAACGCTTCCGCGTCCGCCTCGGCCGCTGGCACGAGGTCAGGGTCGGGCCGCATGACCAGGCGATGTTCCAGGTCTCCTTCGCCACCGAGCTGTTCGCGACGCTGGTGCCCTGGCTGATGCTGAACCATGACGGGTTGAGCATCCTGATCCATCCCAACACCAGCAATCCGCGCCGGGACCATCTGGTCGACCCGGTCTGGATCGGGACGCCGCTGCCGGTGCATGGCGACATCCTGCCCGAGGAGGAGGAGGCCGAAGGCCCGCTGGAGCCGAACACCGACCCGGACCGGCCCGCCTAAGCCCGCGCTTTTAGGACCGGCGGGCGGCCGCCGCCATGCTGGCGGCGAGGAGCCGTGCGACATGCATCGCCTCGCGCCCGGCGCCGTCGCGGATCTGGTGCCGGCAGGAGGTGCCGTCCGCCACCACGACCGTGTCCGGCGCGGCCTGACGCACCGCCGGCAGCAGCGACAGCTCGGCCATGGCCAGCGAGACGTCGATCGTCTCCGCCTGGTAGCCGAAGGCGCCGGCCATGCCGCAGCAGCTCGATTCGACGGTCTCGACCTCCAGGCCGGGGATCAGCCCCAGCGCCGCCTGCACCGCGCCCATCGCGCCGAAGGCCTTCTGGTGGCAATGGCCGTGCAGCAGCGCCCTGGTTGCAACCGGCGCGAGGGCCGGCGCGAAGCGCCCGGCCTTGGCCTCGCGGGCGACGAACTCCTCGAACAGCAGGGCATGGGCGGCGGCGCGGCGCGATTCGTCGCCCGGCAGCAAAGCCACGGCCTCGTCGCGGAAGGTGAACAGGCAGCTCGGCTCCAGCCCGACCACCGGCACGCCGCGCTCCAGGAACGGCCGCAGCGCCGCCAGGCTGCGGGTCATCTCGGCGCGGGCGGAGTCGACATCGCCGACCGACAGGAAGGTCCGGCCGCAGCACAGCGGCCGCCGAGAGCCGTCGGCCGGCCGGGGGAGATGGACGCGATAGCCGGCGCCAGTGAGCACGGTGATCGCATCATCCAGGGCCTCGCGCTCGAAGGCGGCGTTGAAGCTGTCGGCCCAGAGCACGACCTCCTTCCCGCCCTCGGGGCCGACCGCGGCGGCCGGCGCCCGGAAGCGGTCGCGCCGCCATGCCGGCAGCCGGCGGCGGGCGCTGAGTCCGAGCAGCCGTTCCGACAGCCGGGCCAGCGGCGGGATCCGGTCGCGCAGGTTGAGCAGCGGCGCGGCCATCGCCGCGAAGCGGGCATAGCGCGGCAGGGTCGCCACCAGCCGGTCGCGCAGCGAGAAGCCGTTTCGGGCGGCTCGTGCCGCGAGCATCTCGATCTTCATCCGCGCCATGTCGACGCCGGTCGGGCATTCCCGTTTGCAGGCCTTGCAGGACACGCACAGCTTCATCGTCTCGGCCATCTCGTCCGAGGCAAAGGCGTCGCGGCCGATCTGGCCGGTCAGCGCCAGGCGCAGGCTGTTGGCGCGGCCGCGGGTGACGTGGCGCTCGTCGCGGGTGACGCGGTAGGACGGGCACATGGCGCCGCCCTCGAGCTTCCGGCAGGCGCCGTTGTTGTTGCACATCTCGACCGCGCCCAGCAGCCCGCCCGCGGCGCCGGGAAAGGCCGACCAGTCGAGCCGCGGCGCGAGCTCCTCCGCGCGGTAGCCGGGCGGGTAACGCAGCAGCGAGCGGTCGTCGAAGCGCGGCGCCTGCACGATCTTGCCGGGGTTCAGCGCGCCGTCGGGGTCGAAGGCCTGCTTCACCTCCTCGAAGGCGCGCACCAGCCGCGACCCGAACATCGCCTCGTGAAACTCGCTGCGGACGATGCCGTCGCCATGCTCGCCGGAATGCGAGCCCTTGTAGGCGCGGACCAGGGCGAAGGCCTCCTCGGCGATGGCGCGCATCGCCTTAACGTCCTGCTCCAGCCGCAGGTTCAGCACCGGCCGGACATGCAGGCAGCCTTCCGAGGCATGGGCGTACCAGGTGCCGCGGGTGCCGTGCTTCTCGAACACCCGGGTCAGGCTGTCGGTGTATTCCGCCAGATGCTCCAGCGGCACGGCGCAGTCCTCGACGAAGGAGATCGGCTTCGCCTGCTCCTTCATCGACATCATGATGTTGAGGCCGGAGGTGCGCAGATCGGTGATCGCCGCCTGCAGCGCCGGGTCCAGCACCTCGACCACTCCGCCCCAGCGCGCCCGATCATGGTCGAAGGCGTAGCCGAGATCGCCCATCAACTCGCCGAGCTGCTGCAGCCGCCGCGCGTTCTCCGCCTCGTCCTCGGCGAACTCGACCAACAGCAGCGCTGCCGGCTCGCCGCGCAGCAGGGCGTCGAGGGTCGGCCGGAACATCGCGATCTCGCTCGCCAGCGCGATCATGGTGGCGTCGACCAGCTCGATCGCGATCGGCTTCAGCTTGACCAGGTGCTGGGCCGCATCCATCGCCGCATGGAAGGAGCCGAAATGGCAGACGCCAAGGGCCCGGCGGCCCAGCAGCGGCCACAGCTTCAGCTCGACCGCGGTGGAATAGGCCAGGGTCCCCTCCGACCCGACCAGGATATGGGCCAGGTTGACCCGGCCGCGGGCGGGGTCGAGGGCGTCGAGATTGTAGCCGCCGACGCGGCGCTGCACCTTCGGGAAGCGGGCGGCGACCTCGGCCGACTCACGCGCGCCGATCGCCAGCAGCCGCTGTGCCAGGGCCCGCGCCCGCGGGTCGTTGATGCCGTCGACCGCGTCGGCCGCGACCTCGCCGAACTGCATCGCGCTGCCGTCGGCCAGGACGGCGTCGATCGACGCGACATTGTCGCGGGTGGTGCCGTAGCGCAGCGAGCGGCCGCCGCAGGAGTTGTTGCCGACCATGCCGCCGATGGTGGCGCGCGACGCGGTCGACACATCGACCGGGAACCACAGCCCGTGCGGCTTGAGCCGGCGGTTGAGCTCGTCCAGCACGATCCCCGGCTCGACCGTGCAGCGCCGGGCCTCGACATCGAGCGACAGGATGCGATTGAGGTGCTTCGAGCCGTCGACCACCAGGCCGCGGTTGATGGTCTGGCCGCATTGCGAGGTGCCGCCGCCGCGGGCGGTGACCGGCACCCCCGCCTCGCGCGCCAGGGCCAGGGCCCGAACCGCCGCATCCATGCTGCGCGGCACCACCACGCCGGCCGGCATGATCTGGTAATGCGAGGCGTCGGTGGCGTAGCGGCCGCGGCTGAACGCGTCGAACAGGACATCGCCGTCGATCTCGGCCCGCAGCTTCTGGTCCAGACCCGCCATCGGACTCCCTTTCCGCCCGACTGTGCCGCGACTCCGCACTATTGTGTTATCCAAACCCCATCCCATCGGCGCGGCAACAGCCTTCAGGGAGGGATCATGACCAGCAGCAGCGGGCCGCATTTCCTGCAGATCCCGGGGCCGAGCCCGGTGCCGGAGCGCATCTTGCGGGCGATCAGCCGGCAGGTCATCGACCATCGCGGCCCGGACTTCGCCCGGCTCGGCCAGGAGGTGCTGGAGGGCTGCAAGGCGGTGTTCAAGACCTCCGGCCCGGTGATCATCTATCCCTCCTCCGGCACCGGCGCCTGGGAGGCGGCGATCGTCAACACCCTGTCGCCCGGCGACCGCGTGCTGATGGCCGAGACCGGCCATTTCGCCACGCTGTGGCGGCAGATGGCGGCGCGCTGGGGCGTCGAGGTCGACTTCATCCCCGGCGACTGGCGCCACGGCGCCGATCCCGCCGCGATCGAGGCCAAGCTGGCGGAGGACCGCGGCCACGCCGTCAAGGCGGTGATGGTGGTGCACAACGAGACCTCGACCGGCGCCACCAGCCGGATCGCCGAGATCCGCCGCGCCATCGACGCCGCCGGCCATCCGGCGCTGTTCCTGGTCGACACCATCTCGTCGCTGGCCTCGGTCGACTACCGCCATGAGGAATGGCGGGCCGACGTCACCGTCAGCGGCTCGCAGAAGGGCCTGATGCTGCCGCCGGGCCTCGGCTTCACCGCGATCTCCGACAAGGCGATCGCCGCGTCGAAGGCCAGCCGGATGCCGCGCTCCTACTGGGACTGGGCCGAGATGCTGAAGCCCAATGCCGGCGGCTTCTTCCCCTACACCCCGGCGACCAACCTGCTGTACGGGCTGCGCGAGGCGCTGGCCATGCTGCAGGAGGAAGGGCTGGACGCCGTGTTCGCGCGCCACAGGCGGCTGGCGGCGGCGACCCGCGCGGCCGTGCGCGCCTGGGGGCTCGAGGTGCTGTGCCTGGAGCCGGCCGAGTATTCGCCGGTGCTGACCGCGGTGCTGCTGCCGCCGGGGCACGACGCCGACCGGTTCCGCAAGCTGGTGCTGGACAGCTTCAACATGTCGCTCGGCTCCGGCCTCGGCCGGCTGGCGGGCAAGGTGTTCCGCATCGGCCATCTCGGCGCCTGCAACGAGCTGGTGCTGATGGGCGCCCTGACCGGCGTCGAGATGGGGCTGGCGGCGGCCGGCGTGCCGCATCGCGCCGGCGGGGTCGCGGCGGCCATGGCGGCGCTGAACAGCCAGGCCGGGGCGCCGGACGGCACGCCGATCGCCGCCGCCAGCGGATCGGGTGAGGTCGGGTGAGGTCGGTGCCTTCGGACAGGGCCTGACAGATATCGTACGGGAGAGGTCGGGCTCGCGCAGCGAGACCGGGTGAGGGCGGATCCCGGCCTCGACGCCCTCCCCTCACCCGGAGGCGCAAGCGCCTCCGGTCCCTCCCGCAGGGCGAGGCCTTTTCAGAAAACCGCCGTTCGAGCCAATCCATCCCTTCTACTCTCCCCCTCCCCTCGCGGGAGGGGGCAGGGGGAGGGGGTTTTCACCATCAAGGCCGGCCTGAACTCTGACGCTTCGGCCGACGGCGAGACCCGTCCTCTGCGCATTCGCGCGCGGACGCGCGCAGACCCCTCCCCCAACCCCCTCCCGCAAGGGGAGGGGGAGTGTGGAAGGCTGCGCTCGCGAATGCTGAATGTGGTGGTGAAGGCAGTGAGTGCGCGAGCGGCTCACCCCGTGTCCGGCGGCTGCGGCTTGCGGCGGCGGGGAGCCGCGGAGCGGGGCTCGGGCGGATCCTCGTCGTCCTCGCCGTCCTGCGACGGCAGGAAGCCCAGCTCCTCCATGGCCTCGTCGGCCATCTCCAGCCACTGCTTCACCTGCACCGGATAGCCCCAGCGCCGGCACAGCGCCGCCACCGCGACCTCGGCCCGGCTGGCCTCGATCAGCTCCGCCACCTCCGGCCGCTCCAGCCGCTCGCTCAGCTCGTCGACGCGGCGATCCTCCTCACCGTCCTCGGACGACTCGTAGACCGCCGCCTGCATCGCCAGCTTCACCCGCAGCTCGTGCCAGTCCTCCTGGGCGGCTTCGCGCTGCACCGCGGCCTTGCGCCGCTCCTCGGCCTGACGCGACAGCTTGTCCTTGAGCAGCAGGGTCAGCCGCACGGCGCGCGAGACGGTGGCGATCCGCTGGCAATAGTCGACGCCGGGTTGCGGCGCCTGCAGCGCCTCCCGCTGTGTCGCCCGGGCGATCGACATCTGGATCTCGACCAGCTCCGCCACCACGCACAGATCCGCCGCCCGCTCCTCCTGCGGAGCGGCCGGGCTGTCCGGCATCGGATCGGTCTGCGCCTTGTTCATGGAACATAGCATGAACAGAGTCGCAGATTAATACAAGCAAACAATGTGTTAAGAGCACGAGCAAGGCGTCGGCCGCAGGGCGGACAGCAGCTCGTGGTCGCTGCCGGGCTCAGGGGGCGCCGGCGGTCTCGCGCGGCAGGAAGGCGGCGATGATCGCCTCGGCCATGCGGATGAAGCGGGCGCTGGGCCCCTCGGCGCCGACGCTCTGCCGGCTCACCCGGGCGCCTTCCAGCAGCAGCCACAGCGTGTCGGCCAGAAGCTCCGCCTGGGTGGCGCCGGCGGCCCGGCACAGCCGCACCAAGCGGTCGCGCTGGGCCGTCTTGAAATCCTCGATCACGCGCCGGGCCGGATGGCCGGGCTCGGTCAGCTCGACCGCGGCATTGACCATGTCGCAGCCGCGCGCATCCGCGATCGCACAGTCCGCCCCGGCCTGGACCCAGGCATGCAGCTGCGCCACCGGGTCGCCGAGGTATTTCTCCTCGAAGCCCGCCCAGATGGCGTCGGCCTCCTCGGCCAGGCCGTGCAGGCATTCGACGATCAGGTCGTCCTTCGACCCGAAATGCCGGTACAGCGTCATCTTGTTGGTGCCGGCCGCCTCGGCGATGGTGTCGACGCCGACGCCGCGATAACCGTGCCGGTGGAACAGGTCGCGGGCGGTGCCGAGGATCCGGTCGCGCGGCCGCAGCTCGCAGCTGGGCCCTGAAAGACCCTCCAGCCTCGGGGGTGTGATGGTCGTCATAGCACCTGATTTGCCCTTGACGGTATCATTGCACTGCATCAATTATTCTGTTACTTACCGGTAACACCCTAGCAGGATCAGGTCAAGATCCGACCCAGCCAGGGGTGTTGGGGTCGAAGCTCCGCTTGACGACGGCCCGCCGGGACGATAATCAACCACAAAGTTAACTTAACCAAGAGGTTTACCATGGCCTGGGGGTCGGCCTCGGCAATTTCCTGCGGTGCGCGCGACGGCGGCGCGATGCAGTGCCGTCTGTTCGGCCGGACCGCGGCGCGGGCGACCCGGTCATGATCGGCTTCTTCATCCAGCGCCCGATCTTCGCCTCGGCGATCGCGGTGATCATGGTGCTGGCCGGCGGCATCTCGTACTTCCTGCTGCCGGTTTCGCAGTTCCCCGACATCACGCCGCCCCAGGTCGTGGTCCAGGCCACCTATCCGGGCGCCAGCGCCCAGGTCGTGGCCGACACCGTGACGACGCCGCTGGAGCAGCAGATCAACGGCGTCGAGGGCATGATGTACATGTCGTCGACCTCGTCGAACGACGGCACCTCGAACATCACCGTCACCTTCGAGGTCGGCTACCCGCTGAGCATCGCCGCGGTCGACGTGCAGAACCGGGTGTCGCAGGCCGCCTCGTCGCTGCCGGCGATCGTCAACCAGGGCGGCATCACGATCCAGAAGCAGAACCCGAACTTCGTCCTGATCGTCGACCTGACCTCGCCCGACGGGTCGGTCGACCCGGTGGAGCTGAGCAACTACGCCTATCTGCAGATCGTCGACCCGATCAAGCGGCTGCCCGGCGTCGGCAACGTCCAGATCTTCGGCGAGCGACGCTATTCCATGCGCATCTGGCTGGACCCGGACAAGCTGGCCAATCTGGGCGTCACCGCGGTCGACGTGCAGAACGCGGTCGCCGAGCAGAACGTGCAGGTGGCGGCCGGCAAGATCGGCCAGTCGCCCGCCCCCGAGGGCACCGCGTTCGAGCTGCAGGTCAACGCCGCCGGCCGCCTGAGCGACCCGGCCCAGTTCGGCGACATCGTCGTTCGCGCCGACCCGGCGACCGGGTCGGTGGTGCGGCTGCGCGATGTCGCCCGGATCGAGCTGGGCGCCCTGCAATACTCGTCCTCGGGCTATTTCGGCGGCCGGCCGGCCGTGGTCGTGGCCGTCTTCCAGCAGCCGGGATCGAACGCGCTGGCGCTGCAGGAGGCCGTCCAGGCCAAGATGGAGGAGCTGAAGCAGCGCTTCCCCACGGGCATCGAATACGGCATCCGCTACGACACCACGCGCTTCGTGTCGGCGGCGATGGAAGACGTGCTGAAGACGCTGCTCGAAGCGCTGGCGCTGGTCGTGCTGGTGGTCTTCGTCTTCCTGCAGAACTGGCGCACCACCCTGATTCCCGTCATCGCCATCCCGGTGTCGCTGATCGCGACCCTGGTGGTCATGGAGGGCATGGGCTTCTCATTGAACATGCTGAGTCTGCTCGGCATGGTGCTGGCGATCGGCCTGGTGGTCGATGACGCCATCGTCGTGGTCGAGAATGTCGAGCGGCAGCTGGAGGCCGGGCTGCCGCCCCTGGCGGCGACGCGCAAGGCGATGACCGAGGTGACCGGCCCGATCATCGCCACCACCGCGGTGCTGATGGCGGTGTTCATCCCGGTCGCCTTCATCCCCGGCGTGTCCGGCCGCCTGTACAACCAGTTCGCGCTGACCGTCGCCATCTCCGTCGGCCTGTCGGCCTTCAACTCGCTGACGCTGAGCCCGGCCCTGAGCGCCGCGTTCCTGCGGCACCGGGCGCACACTCCCTTCATCCTGTTCCGCTGGTTCAACGCCGGCTTCAATGCGCTGTCGCATGGCTATGCGGCCCTGGTGCGCTTCCTGATCCGCATCCGCTGGCTGGTCATGATCCTGTTCGTGGCCGGGCTGGGCCTGACCTACTGGGTGTCGACGCGCCTGCCCTCGACCTTCCTGCCGGTCGAGGACCAGGGCTATTTCTTCGTCGTCATCCAGCTGCCCGACGGCGCATCGCTGGAGCGCACCGAGGCGGTGGCGAAGAAGACCCGCGCGATCCTGGAAGCGACGCCGGGGATCGAGACGGTCGGCGAGATCGTCGGCCTGAACTTCCTGACCAGCGCCGCCCAGTCGAACTCCGCGGCCCAGTTCGCCATCCTGAAGCCCTGGTCCGAGCGCGGGCCGGACCAGAGTGCGTCGGCCCTGGCCCAGAAGGTGGGCGCGCAGTTGATGCAGATCCCCGACGCCTTCGCTTTGGCCTTCGACCCGCCGTCGATCCCGGGCATCAGCACCACCGGCGGCTTCGAGTTCCAGATCGAGGATCTGTCGGGCCAGGGCGTCGGCGCCCTGAACGCGGCGACCCAGGCGGTTCTGGCCGAGGCGCGGAAGCAGCCGGAGCTCGACCCGCACCAGCTGTTCAGCAGCTTCAGCACCACGACCCCGCAATACAACTACGACCTGGACCGCAACAAGGCGAAGATGCTGGGCCTGACCTTGCCCGACGTGTTCAACACGCTGCAGATCTATCTGGGGTCGCTCTACGTCAACGACTTCAACCTGTACGGCCGCACCTTCCGCGTCACCATCCAGGCGGACAAGGACGCCCGCGGATCGGCGACCGACATCTCGCGCCTGTATGTCCGCAATTCGGCGGGCGGCATGGTGCCGTTGAGCACGCTGGGCGACCTGAAGCCGATCGCCGGGCCGGACACGGTGCCGCACTACAACAACTACACCTCGGCCAAGATCAACGGCGCCCCCGCTGCCGGCTTCAGCTCGGGCCAGGCGATCGCGGCGATGGAGCGGGCGGCCGCCACGGCGCTGCCGCGCGACTTCGCCTATGAATGGACCGGCATCACCTTCCAGGAACTGCAGGCGGGGTCGGTGGCGGCCCTGGTGTTCGGCCTCGCCATCGTCTTCGTGTTCCTGATCCTGGCGGCCCAGTACGAAAGCTGGTCGATGCCGTTCATGGTGCTGCTGGCGGTGCCGCTGGCCCTGTTCGGGGCGTTCGCGGCGCTGTGGGCCCGGCAGATGCAGATCGACGTCTATTCGCAGATCGGCCTGGTCATGCTGATCGGCCTGGCGGCCAAGAACGCCATCCTGATCGTGGAGTTCGCCAAGCGGCTGCGCGAGGAAGGCCACAGCATCGTCGAGGCGGCGGCGGAAGCCGGGCGGCTGCGTCTCCGGCCCATCCTGATGACGGCCTTCGCCTTCATCCTGGGCGTGGTGCCGCTGATGATCGCCACCGGCGCCGGTGCCGCCAGCCGCCAGTCGATCGGCACCACCGTGTTCGGCGGCATGCTGGCCGCCACCATCCTGACCCTGATCTTCGTGCCTGTGTTCTACGCCGTGATCGAGTCCTTCCGTGAACGCCGCGGCGGCACGGAGAGCCCCCATGCCACCGACGGCCATCGGCTCGAGCCGAAGGCCGGCCCGGCCGAATAGAGTGGAGAATCGCGCCATGCGCGTCCGTACCGTCGTCCTGGGATCGATCGTCGTGGCTGCCGCCGTCGTCGCCGGCCTGTACCAGACCGGCCGTCTTCCCCCGGCACTGCTGGCGCTGGGCGGCGACACGGCGCACGCCGAAGCCGCGCCCGCCGCCGGGCCTCCCCCCGCCATGCCGGTGCCGGTGCAGGCGGTGCTCAAGCGGTCGCTGCCGATCTATCTCGACTACTCCGCGCGCACCGAATCGATCGCCGCCATCAGCCTGCAGGCCAAGGTGTCCGGCTATATCCAGGCGCAGCCGGCGACCGACGGGACCGACGTCAAGCCGGGCGATCTGCTGTACAAGATCGACCCGCGCGACTTCCAGGCCGCTCTGGACCAGGCCAACGCCCAGCTGCAGCGCGACCAGGCCAACATCGACTATCTGCGCTCGAACTACGATCGCGGCAGCGAGCTGAGCAAGAATGGCTGGCTGAACAAGGACACCTTCGACCAGCGCGAGAGCAATCTGAAGCAGGCCCAGGCCACCCTGGCCAGCGACCAGGCGGCGCAGCGCCAGGCCGAGCTGAACCTGGGCTATACCGAGATCCGGGCCCCCTTCGCCGGGCGGCTCGGCCGCAACCAGGCGCCGGTGGGAACTCTGGTCAACGTCGGCGGCAGCGCCGCCCTCAACACCCTGGTGCAGCTCGACCCGATCTACGTCACCTTCAACCCCAGCGAGACCGAGCTGGGCAAGATCCGGGCCGCCCAGGCCGCGGGGAAGGTCATGATCGACGTGCTGCTGCCGGGCGAGACCGAGGCGAAGCACCGCGGCGAGCTGACCTTCCTGGACAACGCCGTCGACAACCAGACCGGGACGATCCTGGCGCGCGCCACCGTCGGCAACGGCGACTTCGGCCTGCTGCCCGGCCAGTATGTCCGCGTGCGCGTCCATCTGCAGCCGCAGCCGGACGCCCTGATGGTGCCGCAGGTGGCGGTCGCCGCCAGCCAGTTCGGGCGCTACGTCTATGTCGTCAGCCAGGACAACAAGGCGGAGCAGCGCCTGGTGACGCTGGGCCCGACGGACGGCCCGCTGGTCGCCATCGAGAAGGGCCTGGCCGAGGGCGACCGCGTCATCACCGGCAACACGCAGAAGATCTTCTACCCCGGCATGCCGGTGCAGCCACTGCCCCAGCAGCAGGCCAACGCCGGGTCTTAATAGACAGAACGTTCCCTAAATTCGTCATGGCGAGCCCCGAAGGGGCGTGGCCATCCAGCGGCACCGCGCCCTGGATGGCCACGTCGCTTCGCTCCTCGCCATGACGGCTTTTTGCTGATGCTTGCCCTCACCCGTCCAGCCGCCGCATCAGGTCGCGCGTCGCCGGATACAGGTCCTTGAACACCCCGAACTGCCGCCGGTAGAGCTCGGCCTGGGACGGGTCGGGTGTGATCTCCGATTCGGTCGGGTTCCACGCCCGGATGTCGCCCGGCTTCACGTCGCCGACGGCCAGTGCGGCCAGGAAGGCGTCGCCATAGCTGGCGCCGAAGGTCTTCTGCCGCAGGATCTGCGGATGGCCGGAGATGTCGGAGGTCGCCTGCGACCAGACCCGGTTCCTGGTGCCGCCGCCGACCGCGAAGACCGTGCGCGGCACCTGCCCCGCCTCGCGATAGGTCTCGACGATATGGGCGGTGCCGCAGGCGATGCCCTCGAACACCGCCCGGCAGATGTCGCCGCGGGTGTGGGTCAGGTTCAGGCCGAACAGCACGCCCTTGGCCTGCGGGTCGTGGATCGGCGTGCGCTCACCGGAGAAATAGGGCAGCAGCACCAGCCCCCGCGCCCCGGGCGGCGACTGCTCCGCCTCCGCCACCAGCGCCGGAATCGCCGAGGCCGGGTCGAGCTCGCGGGCGAACTGGTCGCGGAACCAGTGGCTGAGCGTGCCGCTGGTGGCGAGGCCGGCCAGCGCCGCGTGCTGGCCCGGCATCAGCCAGGGCGCCCACCACAGCCGCGGGTCGCGCAGCCGGGTGTCGCCGAGCAGGATGGTGAAGATGGTCGAGCCGTACATCACCATCATGTCGCCGCTGTCGAGCACGCCGACGCTGACCGCCTCCGCCGCCGCGTCGATGGTGCCGGCGATCACCGGCGTGCCCTCGGCCAGCCCGGTCTCCGCCGCCGCCTGCCGGGTGACGGTGCCGACGATGTCGGTGCTCCAGGCCAGGTCCGGCATCTGGCCGAGATCGACGATGCCGGGCGCCAGCTCGTCGCTCCAGGCCAGCGCGTCGGCCAGGTAGAACGGGCTGGAATTGGCCGCGGTGTAATGGTCGATGACGAAGCGCCCGGTCAGCTTGCGCACCAGGAACGAGGTCGAGGTCAGGATCTTGGCGGTGCGGGCGAAGATCTCCGGCCGGTTGCGCTTGAGCCAGAGGATCTTGGGGCCGACCGATTGCGAGGTCAGGGCGTTGCCGCAGCGCTCCAGCAGCACATCCTCGCCGATCTGGGCCGTGAGGTCGGCGATCTCCTGATGGGCGCGGGTGTCGACACCATAGAGCACGCCGTTCATCAGCGGTTCGCCGGCCGCATCGACCGGCAGCATGCACGGCCCGATGGCGCTGGTGCCGACCGCCCGGATCGACGCGGCCGGCACGCCGCTGTCGGCCAGCAGCTTGCGGCAGAGGACGGTGAAATCGTCCCACCAATCCTCCTTCGGCCGGTGCTCGGCCCAGCCCGGCTGCGGCACGATCAGCTTGTGCGGTTTCGCGGCCATGGCGGCGATGCTGCCATCCGCCGCCACCAGCACGCCCTTGGATTCGAAGGTCCCGATGTCGATGCCGAGATAATGGGTCATGTCTCGTACCGGTCGCGGTCCAGGCTGAAGCTTTCGTCGATGCGGCCGATGCCGGCGGCCAGCAGGCGCGCCAGCCCGGCCAGGTCGGACAGGTCGCAGATCTCGAGCGAGGAATGGGTGCCGCGGGCCGGGAAGCCGAGGTCGATCGAGGCGACGCCGGCGTTGACCAGCTGGACATAGGAGGAGTCGGTCAGCAGCCCGACATGGGCGCTCTTCTGCAGCGGGATGCCCTCGCCGCGCGCAGCCTCGCCGAACAGGGCGACCAGCGCCGGATGCGGGATGGTGCCGTTCAACGTGCCGCGGCCGTGGAAGCTGTACAGGCTCATCGCCGGGCCACCGCCGAGCCGGACGTCGCCGCGCTGGGCCATGTCCGGCGTGTCGGTGGCGAGGACGATGTCGAGCTGGATGGCGATGTCCGGCGCCAGCGCCTGCGCCGCCGTGACCGCGCCGCGCAGGTTGAACTCCTCCTGCACCGAGAACACCAGATGCACGGTCGGCCGGCGCGGCGCCGCCAGCAGCGCCCGGGCGACCTCGACGATCACGGCGCAGCCGGCGCGGTCGTCGACCGCGGTGCCGGCGATGCGGTCGCCGGCCAGATCGACCACCTTCGGCGCGTAGACCACCGGCGCGCCGATGTCGATGCCGGCGGCCAGCACCGCGGCGGCGCTGTCGAAGCCGGCGTCGATATAGATCTCCGGATACGGCAGGACCCGGTACTTCTCCTCCTGCGAGGTGGCGTGGTGGCTCTTGTTGGCGATCACCCCCGGCACGTCGCGGCCGGCGCCGACGCAGAACACCACCGCCTGCGACGCCAGCGCCTTCTCCGGCACCCCGCCCAGCCGCTCCACCCGCACCAGCCCGCCGGGTTCGATCTTGCGGACGATCAGGCCGAGCTGGTCCATATGGGCGAACAGCATCACGCTCGGCCCCGCGACCGTGCCATCGACGGTCGCGATCAGGTTGCCGAGCCGGTCGGAGCGCGAGGCGATGCCGAGCCCGGACAGGAGCCCGGCGAGATGCCGCCGCACCCGCCCCTCATGGCCGCTGAGGCCGGGGATCAGCATCAGCTCGGACACGAGGCCGCGGAGGCGCTGCTTGACCGGGTCGGACAGATCCGTCGCCATCGCCGTCAGCCCTTCCGCGCCGCCCGCGCCAGGCGCATGAACTCCGCCGCCCGGTCGGGATCCACCGCGTTCCAGGTGTGGCCGTCGACCTTCAGCGACGAGCCGACGATGCAGCCATCGGCCACCCGCAGCACGTCGGCGACCGTCTCGTGCTTGACCCCGGTGTTGGCCAGGACCGGGGTGTGCGGCAGCACCTGCTTCACCGCCTCGAGATCCGACATCGCCGCCGCCTCGCCGGTGATCGCACCGGAGACCAGGATGGCGTCGGGGATGCTGGAGAACACGGCGCTGCGCGCCCGGTCGGCCAGGTCGCGGCGGTCCAGCGACCAGGCGAATTCGGCCGAGATGTTGTACAGCATCGCCAGGTCGCCGCGGCCGAGCCGGTTGCGATACCGCATCGCCGCGCCGGCGTCGGGGTTCCACGGCCCCATATCCGATGCGTAGGTGCCGGTCATGATCTCGCGGATGAAGGCGGCGCCGGTGGCGGCGGCCAGCGCGACCGAGCTGGCCGGATCCCACAGCACGTTGACGCCGAACGGCACCGTGATCTCCGGCCGCAGCCGGCCGATCAGGTACGCCATGGTCGCGGTCGAGGCCGTATCGACCTTGAACTCGTAGGGCCGGTCGTTCTCGTTGCCGAACATCACGGCGTCGAAGCCGGCCGCCTGCAGCGCCTGCAGGTCCCGCCGCGCGCCCTCCAGCAGCCCGTCCAGCCCGGCCGCCGAGTCGTAGAGCGGCGCGCCCGGCAGGGCCCCGAAATGCACCATGGCGATCACCGGCTTCGTGTCGCCGAACACCCGCTGGAAATTGCCCGCACCCACCATCCGCGTCCTTCCCTGCTTCGGGGCGGATGCGGCTCCCCGGCCGCTCCCTTGCACCCCTTTCGTCGCCGCATCATACTCAGGATCGACTTCGGCACCCGCCGAAATCGCAAAGTTGGCAACGCTGCCATGAAACGTTTCACGACCTTGGGGTCGGAACGATCGGGCGATGCGGCCGTTGCGGTTCCGGACCGGTCGAAGGTGGCAACAACGAAAAGACCACAGGGAGATTCGCGGTGAAGCTACGGGATTACGACCGCATCGTCGCGGCACAGGCCAGCCGGCGCACTGTTCTGAAGAGTGCGGCCGGGCTCGGCGCCGCTTTGGGCACGACGGGCCTGCTCGGCCCCCTTTCCTCGACCGCGCTGGCGCAGGGCGACCTGCGCGCCCAGATCCTGCAGATCCCAGGGGTCGGTAAGGGATCGCCGACCGACGCTGACTGGCAGAAGGTCGGCGAGCTGTGCCTGGGCCCGACCAAGGCGATGGTGAAGGAGGGCGAGTTCAAGGGCGTCCAGCTGACCTTCATGGGTATCAACAACCAGAACCTGCACAACCTGCTGTTCCGCGGCTTCCTGCGGCCCTGGGAGACTTACACCGGCGCTAAGATCACCTGGATCGACCTGGCCCAGGCCGATTACAATCCGCGGCTGCAGCAGTCGATCGCCACCGGCACGATGGACTTCGACATCCTCGAGATGGGCGCTCCGTTCGAGGGCGATGTCTGCGGCAAGGGCCTGGCCTCGGAGATGCCGGACTGGGTCAAGACCCAGATCGAGATGGACGACTATGTCGCCTATCTGAAGGCCCCGGTCGGCACCTGGAACGGCAAGACCTACCGCATCTCGGTCGACGGCGACTGTCACAACTTCAACTACCGCACCGACGTCTTCTCCGACGCCGACCTGGCTACGGCCTGGAAGGAGGCCGGCGGCCAGGGCGAATGGGGCGTGCCGAAGACCTGGCAGCAGGTCCAGGCGGTGACCAAGTTCCTCAAGGGCAAGAAGGTCGGCGGCCAGGACGTCTACGGCTATCTCGACGCGCCCAAGGCCTGGGGCGGCTTCATGTTCTACTTCCTGGGCAGCCGGGCCTCGGCCTATGCCAAGCACCCGGACGATAAGGCCTGGCTGTTCGATGTCGACACCATGAAGCCGCGCGTCAACAACGCAGCCTGGGTGCGGGCGATCCAGGACGTCATCGACGCTTTGCCATCGGAGCCGGCCGACCAGCTCGGCGCCGACCCCAACACCACCGCCTTCCAGCAATTCCTGGCCGGGACCGGGTCGATGCTGGCTTGGTGGGGCGATGTGGGATCGATGGCGAACACCAGCGATTCCTCGGTGGTCGGCGACGTCTGCGGCTTCAGCATCCTGCCGGGCTCGGACGACGTCTACAACGCCAAGACCGGGGCATGGGAGAAGCTGCCGAGCGGCCCGAACTACGCGCCGAACATGGCCTATATCGGCTGGGGTGTCTATGTCATGGCCCGGGTCGACAGCGATCCGGCCAAGCACAAGGCGGCCTGGAGCGCCGCGGCCCATCTCGGCGGCAAGGACCTGTCGCTGTGGACCGCGGCCTATCCCTCCGGCTTTCAGCCCTACCGGAACAGCCATTTCAACATCCCGGAATGGGTCGCCGCCGGGTATGACGAGGCCTATACCAGTTCCTACCTGAACTCGCAGTCGACCTCCTACAACCACCCGAATGCCGCGGTCGAACCGCGCATCCCCGGCATCTTCCAGTACTACAGCATCGCCGAGGACGAGCTGGCCAAGACCTTCGCCGGCCAGAACAGCGCCCAGCAAGGCGCCGACGCCATCGCCGCGGCCTGGGAGAAGCTCACCGACCAGATCGGCCGGGACAAGCAGCTCGCCCTGTACAGGGCATCGCTCGGGTTGTGACGTCCCGGGTGATCGAAGCAATGCTGGGGCAGCTCCTTTCCTTGTCCCCCCTCCCCTTGCGGGAGGGGGGTAGGGGGAGGGGGTTCGTGCCGCCAGGCTGGAATTCGCACAGTTGTCATGCGGTGAAGCATCGGTCCGGGCGCCGCGGCTCTCTTCGATCGACAGCTCCCTCCCCCTACCCCCCTCCCGCAGGGGGAGGGGGGACAGTCTTTACTTCAGTCCGCACGGCACTTTACGAGTCAGCATGAGCGAAGCGGAGATAGGCGCCCTCGCCGGCGATCACAGCATCAAGCCCGTCTCGTCGCACATCCCCGCCGGCCGCAAGGCGGCGGGGCGATGGCTGATCGGACTCGCCACAATCGGCCTGGCGGCGATGGCGCTGCTGCAAGTGCTGGACTCGGCCGAAATCGTCGCGATCGGCTTCGAGACCTGGCGCCCCCTGCTCTACACCTATCTGGCCTGGGCGGTAGCGCTCGGCGCCGGTCAGGTGATGATCCGGGGCGAGGCCGGCCACCGGGCGCTGTTCCTGCTGCCCGCGGTGCTGTTCACCGTGTCGATGGTGATCTTCCCGACCGTTTTCGGGCTCTACATCGCCTTCACCGACTGGAACCTCAGCTCCTTCGCCGGCCGGCAGCTCAACGGCCTCGACAACCTCCGCACCCTGTGGGCCGATCCCTATTACTGGAACGCGCTCGGCAACATGGTCTGGTACGTGCTGGCGGTGCTGGTGCAATACGCCATCGCCTTCGGCCTGGCCCTGCTGCTGAACGCCGAGATCCGGGCCCGCAAGTTCTTCCGCGTCGCCTTCCTGTTGCCGTTCATGCTGAGCCCGGTCGCGGTCAGCTGGATGATCGGCAAGTCGATCATGGAGTACCGCTTCGGCCCGGCGGCGTCGCTGGCCCGGTTCCTGGGCTGGGAGAACCCCGCCTTCTTCGCCTCGCCCTGGATGGCGCGGCTCAGCATCATGGCGATGGACGCTTGGATCTGGATTCCCTTCGTCATGATCCTGCTGCTGGCCGGGCTGCAGGCCATACCCAACGACATCCTGGAGGCGGCGCGGATCGACGGCGCCAAGGCGTGGCAGTCGTTCTGGAAGATCACCTTCCCGCTGATGCTGCCGGTCAGCGTCACCGCGGTGATCCTCAGGATCATCTTCGAGCTCAAGCTGGCCGACATCGTCATCAACGTGACGTCGGGCGGGCCCGGCGGCGCCACCGACACGGTGTCGAGCTTCATCTATCGCGAGTACCGGGACCGATCGAATGTCGGCTACGGCACCATGCTGGCGCAGGTCTATTTCATTATGATCATCATCTTCGTGACCGCGCTGCTCAACCTGGTCAGCCGCTGGATGCGGCGGCTGACATGAACGGCGCCATGACCTGGCGCGCCAAGCGCCTGTCGGGCCGTACGCTGCTCTACGCCGCGGCGCTGCTGTGGGCCTTCATCTCACTGTTCCCGATCTACTGGACGGTGACGACCTCGTTCAAGACCGCGGCCGACGTCACCAGGGGCCACCTGATTCCCTGGATCGACTTCCAGCCGGACTGGCGCGGCTGGCGCTCGCTCGGCCTGTCGCCGGACACGATCGGATCGACCTCGACGGTGCGCGAGGAGTTCCTGCTGCGCTTCGAGAACAGCATCGTGGTCTCGGTCGGCGCCTCGGTGCTGGCGGTCGTGATCGGCTCGCTCGCCGCCTATGGCCTCAGCCGCTTCCGCTACCGGTTCGGGCCGTGGCGGAACAAGGACATCTCCTTCTGGTTCCTGTCGCAGCTGATCCTGCCGCCAGTGGTTTTGGCGATGCCGTTCCTGGTGCTCTACAAGGAGCTGGCGCTGCTGGACACCCGGATCGGGCTGATCCTGATCTATGCGCTGATGGTGCTGCCGATCGTGATCTGGATCATGCGCGACCAGTTCGCCACGATCCCGATCGAGCTGGAGGAGGCGGCGCGGGTCGACGGCGCCACCGTCTGGCAGGCCTTCCTGCGCATCGTGCTGCCGCTGGCCCTGCCCGGCATGGTGGCGGCCTTCATCCTGTCGGTCGTGCTGTGCTGGAACGAGTATTTCTTCGCCGCGCTCTTGACCAGCACCGACGCCAAGACCCTGCCGGTGATGGTGGCCAGCCAGACCGGGTCGCAGGGCATCAACTGGTGGGCGATGGCGGCGCTGTCGACCGCGGCGATCGCGCCGCTTGCCGTCATCGGCATCTTCCTCGAGCGCTACATCATCCGCGGCCTGACCGCGGGCGCGGTGAAATAGGGAGGGCGGTTCGCCCGCCCTCCCCTTCTCCCACTCACCAGCAGACGAAGCCGCCGTCGACGATCAGGTCCACGCCGGTGCAGAAGGACGACGCGGCGCTGGCCAGGAACACCGCCGGGCCGACCAGCTCGTCCACCGACGCCATCCGGCCCATCGGCGTGTCGCGCTCGAAGATCTTGCGCTGCTCGGCCACCTCGGGCCGCAGGTTCATCGGCGTCAGCGTGTAGCCGGGGCTGATCGCGTTCACCCGCAGGCCGCGGTCGGCCCATTCCATCGCCAGGCTCTTGGTCAGGTGGATCACCCCGGCCTTGGAGGTGTTGTAATGCGCCTGCAGCAGGCCGCGGTTGACGATCGAGCCCGACATCGAGGCGATGTTGACGATCGATCCGCGGCCCCGCTGCAGCATCACGCGGGCTTCGGCCTGTGCGGACAGAAAGACCCCGGTCAGGTTAACGTCGATCGTGCGCTGCCATTGCGCCTCCGGCAGATCCTCCGCCGCCGTGGCGTTGGCGATGCCGGCGCAGTTCACCGCGACGGTGAGTTCGCCGAGCTGAGCCTCGACCGCGTCCACCGCCGCGGCCAGGTCGGCCGCCTGGGTCACGTCGCCGGTCAGGGTCAGTGCCCGGCGGCCCGCCGCCCGAACGCGGCCGGCGGTGTCGGCGAGGCCGGCCTCCGACGCCGGCAGGTCGAAGCAGGCGACGTCGGCGCCGGCCTCGGCCAGGCCAACGGCGATGCGCTGGCCGATGCCGCTGCCGGCGCCGGTGACGAAGGCGATCTGATCATCGAGCCGGAAGAGCTGCACGGGTTCCCCTTGGTTCAGCGGGTTGCGAGTTCCATCACCGCGACGCGGCTGGCCTGGTCGCGGTCGAGAATGCCCTGGTTGCGGCCGCGGGCCAGCACCATGATCCGGTGCGACAGGCCCAGCACCTCGTCAAGGTCGGAGCTGACCACCACCACCGCCATGCCGGACGCGGCGAGGCCGGCGATCACGTCGTAGATCGCGGCCCGGGCGCCGACATCGATGCCGCGCGTCGGCTCGTCCAGGATGAACACCTTGGGGTCGCGCGCGATCCATTTCGCGATCACGACCTTCTGCTGGTTGCCGCCCGAGAGATTCCCGGCGCGCTGGCCCGGCGTGCCCTTCACCCCCATCCGCGCGATCAACTCGGCGGCGAAGCCACGCACCCGGCTGGGGCTGATCCAACCACCCGGGGCGATGCGGTCGAAATTGGCATAGGCGATGTTGTCGGCGATCGAATGGTCCAGCACCACGCCCTGCAGCTTGCGGTCCTCCGGCACCAGCATGATTCCGGCGCGGATCGCGTCGGACGGGCCGCGCAGATCGACCGGCCTTCCATCCACCGTCACCCGGCCGGTCGCCACCGGGTCGGCGCCGACGACGCCGCGCACCAGCTCGGTCCGCCCGGCGCCGACGATGCCGGCGATACCGAACACCTCGCCCGCCCGCACGGTGAAGCTGATGTCGCGGAAGGCGCCGTCGGCGGCGGTGAGGTTGGAGACCTCGAGCCGCGCCTGCTGCTCCGGCACCGAGACGGACGGGAACATCCGGTCGACGCTGCGGCCGACCATCTGCTCGACCAGAGTCTTCACCGGCACCTGCGCCGTCTCATGGGTGGCGACCAGGCGGCCGTCGCGCAGCACCGCGACGCGGTCGGCGATGCGGGCGATCTCGTCCAGCCGGTGGCTGATATAGATGAAAGAGACGCCGTCGCGCTTCAGCCGCTCGATCTGCTGGAACAGCCGCTCGGTCTCCTCGCCGCCCAGCGCCGCGGTCGGCTCGTCCAGGATCAGCAGCCGGGAGTTCAGGGTCAGGGCCTTGGCGATCTCGACCTGCTGCTGCGCCGCCACCCGCAGCTCGCGCACCAGCTTCGTCGGGGCGATGTCGAGGCCCAGGCGATGCAGCTGCTCGCCTGCGCGGCGGTTCATCTCCGCCCGGTCGATCCGGCCGCCCCTGGTCGGCAGCCGGCCGACGAACACGTTCTCCGCGATCGTCAGGTCCGGCAGCAGCTTCATCTCCTGATGGATCAGGCCGATGCCGGCGGCGATCGCCTCCCCGGGCGAGGCCGGGGCGTAGGGCCGGCCCTGCCAACACATCGTGCCGGCGCTGGGTGGCACCAGGCCGGAGATGACCGAGGACAGGGTCGACTTGCCGGCGCCGTTCTCGCCCAACAGGGCCAGCACCTCGCCCGGACGGATGTCGAGGTCGACGCCCTCCAGCACGGTGATGCCGCCATAGGCCTTGCCGATGCCGCGGATGGAGAGCCCCTCGGGGCTCTCCACCACGGCGGCGCGAACGGCGCCCGCCATCAGGGGTGCTTCTCGATGAAGCCGGCGACATTGTCCTTGGTCGTCAGCGTCGCCGCCTGCAGCTGCTCGGCCGGGACGGTCTTGCCGTCCGCCAGCTCCAGCGCCGACTGCAGCGCCAGCCGGCCCATCTGCTGGGTGGTCTGGGTCATGGTCGCGTCCAGCGTGCCGGCCTGCACCGCCTTCAGCCCGGCGACGTCGCCGTCGAAGCCGAAGATCCAGGTCTTGTGGTCGAGATTGGCCACCTTGACCGCTTGGGCCGCGCCCAGCGCCAGCGCATCGGCCCGGCCGAAGAACACCGAGATGTCCGGGTCGCGCTGCAGCATGTCCTGGGCGATGTTGAAGCCCTCATCCTGCATCCACATGGTGCTGGCCTGCTTGGCCACCACCTTCAGGTCCGGGCACTTGGCCAGCGCCTCGGTGAAGCCCTTGTCGCGGTCCTGCTCCGGCGTGGTGCCGAGCTGGCCCTGGACGACGGCGACGTTGCCCTTGCCGCCGGTGACCTTGCAGACGTACTCGCCGAGCGTGCGGGCCGCGGCGACGCTGTCGGTGGCGATGAAGGTGTCGCCCGGCGCGTCGGCCGGGTTGCGGTCGACCGCGACCACCGGGATGCCGGCCGCCTTGGCCGCCTTGACCGGGACGCTGGCGGCGGTGGCGCCGGCCGGAATGTAGATCAGCGCGTCGATCTGCTGGGTGATCAGGTCCTGGATCTGGCTGACCTGGGTGGCGGAATCGCCCTTGGCGTCGACGGTGACGACCTTGATCCCCTGCTCCTTGGCCGAGGCCTCGACCGACTGCTTGATCTGGTTGAAGAAGTCGGCCTGCAGGTTGGCGACGGCCAGGCCGATCACCTTGTCCTTGGCCCAGGCGGGGGAGCCGAGGGCGGTGCCGGCCAAGAGCGCCAGCGCGGCAATGGCGATACGGGTCTTCATGGGTCGATCCTCTCCTGTTGCGACGGTCTTTCCGTCTTTGTGGTCCCGGTCAGCGGTTGCGCCGGCCGAGGGTGTCGAAGGTGACGGCGGCGGCGATCACGAGGCCGATCACCACCTGCTGCACGAAGGGCGAGACGCCGAGCAGGTTCAGCCCGTTGCGCAGCACGCCGATGATCAGGACGCCGACCACCGTGCCGCCGATGCTGCCGACGCCGCCGGACAGGCTGGCGCCGCCGATCACGACCGCGGCAATGGTGTCGAGCTCGTAGCCGAGGCCGGCGCTGGGCTGCGAGGAGTCGAGGCGCGAGGCCAGCGCCATGCCGGCGATCCCGGCCAGCGCCCCGGCCGCGGCGTAGACCGCGATCGTCACCCGGCCGACATGGATGCCGGCCAGGCGGGCGACCTCGCGGCTGCCGCCGATGGCGTAGAGGTTGCGGCCGCTGGGCCGGAAGGTCAGGTACAGCCAGCTGACCACGACCAGCACCAGGAACAGCGCCACGGTCAGCGACAGGAAGCCGAAGTTGCGCACGGTGGCGAGCGCGGTGAACCAGTCCGGGTAGCCGACGATCTGGGTGCCGTCGGTCAGGATGTTGGCCAGGCCGCGGGCCACCGACATCATGGTCAGCGTGGCGATGAAGGCGGGCAGCCGCGCCATGGTGATCAGCAGGCCGGAGGCGAGGCCGCAGACTGCGCCGGCGCCGATGCCGAGCAGGATGGCCAGCGCCATCGGCAGCTCCATGTCGCGCGCCAGCCAGCCCATCACCATCATCGACAGCGCCAGGACCGAGCCGACCGACAGGTCGATGCCGCCGATCACGATCACCGCGGTCATGCCGATGGCGAGGATGCCGAGCACGGTGACCTGGTCCAGCACGTTGAGGCCGTTGCGGACCGACAGGAAATGATCGGAGGCGAAGGAGAAGATCGCGCAGAGCAGGATCAGGCCGATCAGCGGGCCCTGGGCGCCGCTGGTCAGGCTGAATCGCGGCAGGAACGTCCTGGTGGCCGGTCGGTCGATGCGCGCTTCCATCCCTCAAATCCCTTTTCGTGTCACCAGTCGGGGCAGATCAGCGCCCCGCCGTCTCCGGCGGCATGCCCGAGGCGCGCCGCACCGCCCGCCGCCAGCCGTCCCGCTCGCCCCGGCGCCGATCCGCCGGCATCGCCGGGGCGAAGCCGTGCCGCTCGCGCGGCAGCGCCGCGAGGCGGTCCCAACCCCAGATCCCGGCGCCGAGCCCGGCCAGATGCGCCGCGCCGAGCGCCGAGAGCTCGGCCGTGTCCGACCGCAGCACCTCGCAGCCGGCGAGGTCGGCCAGGGCCTGCATCAGCACCGGGTTGCGGGTCGGCCCGCCATCGACATGCAGCGCCCGCACCTGCCCGACGCTGCGGTCGATCGCCTCGACCACGTCGGCGATCTGGTGCGGGATCGATTCCAGCGCCGCGCGGGCGATGGCGGCCCGGCCGGTGCCGAGGGTGAAGCCGGCCAGCAGGCCGACCGCGTTCAGGTCCCACCACGGCGCGCCGAGCCCGTTGAAGCCGGGCACCAGGTAGACGCCGTCGCTGGCGGCATCCGCCGCGAGGTCCGCCAGATCCTGCGTCGACAGGCCCAGCAGCTCCGCCGCCCAGCGCAGCGTCGACCCGGCCGAGCGGATGTTGCCTTCCGCCGCCAGCGCCGGGCCGTCGACCGACCAGGCGATGGTCAGGCACAGGCCGGGGGCCAGCGCCTCGGCCCGGTCGATCAGCCCCATGACGGAGGAGCCGGTGCCCATCGTCGCCTTGATCTGGCCCGGGGCGAAGGCGCCATGGGCGAACAGCGCCGCATGGGAATCGCCGAGCACCGCGGCGACCGGCACGCCGTCCGGCAGCGGGTCGAGGTCGCGGACCGACGGGAACGGGCCGGTCGAGGACACCACCTGCGGCAGCGCCGCCTCCGGCACGCCGAACAGCGCCATCAGGTCCGGGTCCCAGGCGGCGCGGCGGACGTCCAGCAGTTGGGTGCGCGAGGCGTTGCCGGCCTCTGTCACCGCCTCGCCGCCGAAGCGGCTGAGCAGCCAGGCATCGACCGTGCCGAGGCAGATCTCGCCGGACTTCGCCCGGACGCGATCCGGGTCGAGCGTGTCGAGCAGCCACTTCGCCTTGGCCGCCGAGAACATCGGGTCGAGCGGCAGGCCGCTGCGTTCGCGCGCCAGCCGCTCGGTGTCGGGCGAGCGCAGCGCCTCGCACAGGGCGCCGGTGCGCTGGTCCTGCCAGCTGATCAGCGGCGACAGGGCCGCGCCGGTGCGGCGGTCCCACATCAGCAGGGATTCGCGCTGGGTGCTGAAGCCGACCGCCGCGACCGAGCGAGGATCCCGCCCGTCCAGGCAGGCGGCCACGGCCGCGCGCACGCTGTCCCAGATCGCCATCGGATCCTGCTCGACCCAGCCCGGCTTGGGATGCGTCTCGCCCAGCGGCGCTGCCCCGCGCGCCACCACCGCGCCCGCGGCATCGACCAGCAGCGCCTTGGTGGAGCTGGTGCCCTGGTCGATGGCGAGGACGAAGGTCATGGTCAGGCCACCAGCTCGCGGGCGGCGGCGGCGATGCCGGCCGCGTTCAGCCCGAAATGGTCCAGCAGGAAGGCGGCGTTGCCGGTCGGGGCGAAGCCGGTGACGCCGAGGATGCGCATCGGCACCGGCCGGCCCTGCACCACGACCTCCGCCACGGCGCCGCCCAGCCCGCCCTGCACCACCGCCTCCTCGACCGTGACGATGCGGCCGGTCTCCGCCGCGGCGCGCAGCAGCGGCTCGGGGTCCAGCGGCTTGAGGGTGGCGACGTTCAGCACACGGGCTTGAACCCCCTCGCCGGCCAGAAGCTCCGCCGCCTCCAGCGCCCGCGACACCATGGTGCCGGTCGCCACCAGCGTGACGTCGCCACCGGCGCGCAGCTGCTGCGTCGCGCCGCCATCGAAAACGGAACCCGCCGGCGTCACCTCCGGCACCGGGAAGCGGCCGATGCGCAGGAACACCGGGCGCCCGGCTCCCGCCGCCCAGCGAACCGCCGCGCGGGTCTGGGCCGGGTCGGCCGGCACCATCACCGTCAGGTCGGCGATCGCCCGGGTCCAGGCCAAATCCTCGATCGAGTGATGGGTCGGCCCCAGCTCGCCATAGGCCATGCCCGGGCTCATGCCGCACAGCACGATGGGATAGTAGCTGTAGGCCGCGTCGGCCTTGATCTGCTCCAGCGCCCGGCCGGTCAGGAAGGGCGAGGCGGCGCAGACGAAGGGCACGAAGCCGCCATTGGCGAGGCCGGCGGCGACGCCGACCATGGCCTGCTCGGCGATGCCGACATTGACCAGCCGGTCGGGGAATTCGGCCGCGAAGGCGGTCAGGTTGCTGGAGCCGACGGAATCGTTGCACACGGCGACGATGCGCCGGTCGGTCCGCGCCAGCTCGGTCAGCGTCTCGGCGAAAGCCTTGCGGCAGTCGAAGGTGCCCGCCTTGGCGACGACATCGGCGCTCATCGCGCAACCTCCGCCAGGGCCTGCTCGATCTGCGCCGGCGACGGCACCTTGTGGTGCCACTCGACACGGTCTTCCATGAAGGACACGCCCTTCCCCTTGATCGTGCGGGCGATGACGCAGCGCGGCTTGCCGGCCGGCGCGGCGGTGAAGGCGGCCCACAGCGCGGCGTGGTCGTGGCCGTCCAGCTCGATCACCTCCCAACCGAAGGCGCGCCATTTGTCGGCCAGCGGCTCCAGCCGGTTGGTGTCCTCGGTGCGGGCGCCCTGCTGCAGCCGGTTGCGGTCGACGATGGCGGTCAAGTTGTCCAGGCCGCGGTGGCCGGCGGACATCGCCGCCTCCCAGTTGCTGCCCTCCTGCAGCTCGCCATCGCCGAGCACGACGAAGGTGCGCCAGGATACGTCCGACAGCCGCGCCGCGACGGCGCTGCCGACGCCGATCGGCAGGCCGTGGCCGAGCGGGCCGGTGTTGGCCTCCACCCCCGGCACCTTGCGACGGTTCGGATGGCCGTTCAGCACCGAGAGCGGCGCCATGAAGCTGCCCAGCAGATCCGCCGGGATGAAGCCGCGCAGCGCCAGCGTGCTGTACAGCGCGGCGGCGCAATGGCCCTTGCTGAGGATGAAGCGGTCGCGGTTCGGCCGCGCCAGGTCGGCGGGGTCGAGATCGAGCACGCCGAAGAACAGCGTCGCCAGGATGTCGGTCACCGAGAGATCGCCGCCGACATGGCCGAGCCCGGCCTGCCCGATCATGCGCAGCACGGAGCCGCGGATCTCCGCCGCCGCCCCGGCCAGGAGGCGCGTCCGCTCGGCCCCATCCGCCGCGGCGATGCGCGCCACATCGGGGACCCTGTCGAGGACGATTGAGGGCTTGGGATCGAGCACCGCTCCTCCGGATTGAATAATTATTCATACTGAGATTTAAATTCATGCTATCTGTGAGTCGAAACTGCGTCAAGCCGCTTGGCTCGCACGTTCGTCCAAAGGACAAAGAGCAGGCGAAATTAGGAGAGAATTCTGGAGTATGGGTCGTAATGATGCACAGCTTCTGCTTGACCGGGCGCCGGCCAAAGCCTGAATAATCAGACTGTGATGCATAAATTTTCTGATCAGCCGATCGGGCAATCCACCGTCGAGGCAGCCTCCCGATGAGCCGCGTCAACGAGCTTCGCCTGATCACCCGGGTGGCGCAGATGTATTACGTCGACCGGCTGAAGCAGTCCGACATCTCGCAGCGGCTGCACATCTCGCAGGCCACCATCTCGCGGCTGCTGAAGCGGGCCGAGGACGAATCGATCGTCCGCATCACCATCAACGCGCCGCGCGGCACCTATGTCGACCTGGAGACGGGGCTACGCGACCGCTTCGGCCTGACCGAGGCGATCGTCGCCGAATGCGGCGAGGACCGCGAGGAATCGATCCTGGCCGGGATCGGCGACGCCGCGGCGCATTTCCTGGAGACGACGCTGGACCAGGGCGAGGTGATCGGCATCTCGTCCTGGAGCGCGTCGCTGCTGCGCATGGTCGACGCCATCAATCCGCTGAAGCGGGTGGCGGCCGAGCGGGTGGTGCAGATGCTGGGCGGCATGGGCAACCCCGCGGTGCAGGGCCACGCCACCCACCTGACCACCCGCCTGGCCCAGCTGACCGGGTCGCAGCCCCAGCTCCTCCCCGCCCCCGGCGTCGCCGGATCGGCCTCGGCCAAGCGGGCGCTGCTGGCCGACCCCTATGTCCGGGCGACGATCGAGCAGTGGCGGCGCATCACCCTGGCGCTGGTCGGCATCGGCGCGGTCGAGCCGTCGAAGATGCTGGCCAACAGCGGCAACGTCTTCACCGGCGAGGAGCTGGAGGCGGTGGCCCAGGCCGGCGGCGTCGGCGACATCTGCCTGCGCTTCTTCGGCGCCTATGGCGCCCCGGTGCAGACGCCGCTGGACGAGCGGGTGATCTCGATGTCGCTGGACGAGATCGGCACCATCCCCCGCATCGTCGGCGTCGCCGGCGGCACCCGCAAGGTGGCGGCGATCCGCGGCGCCCTGCTGGGCCGCCACATCAACACCCTGATCACCGACCGCTTCACGGCGGAGAAGCTGCTGGCCCAGTCCGACAACGACTTCGCCCGCTAGAAACATATCCGGGAGAGACCTCATGCCCCGCTTCACCGACAAGACCGTCGTCATCACCGGCGCCAGCCGCGGCATCGGCGCCGCCATCGCCCGCCGCTTCGCCGCCGAGGGCGCGTCCGTGCTGCTGGTTGCCAACGAGCCGAGCGTCGCCGAGACCGCGGCCCGGATCGAGGGCGGCCGCACCGCCTCCTTCGTCGCCGACGTCACCGACCCGGCCCAGGTCGCGGCCCTCTATGACGAGGCGGAGCGGCAGTTCGGCAAGGTCGACATCTCGATCCAGAACGCCGGCGTCATCACCATCGCCCGGATCGAGGACATGACCGAGGCGGAATGGGACAAGGTGCTGGCGGTCAACACCAAGGGCGTCTTCCTGTGCTGCCAGGAGGCGATCCGCCGGATCCGCAAGCACGGAGGCGGCGGCCGGCTGATCAACACCGCCTCCGGCCAGGCGCGCCAGGGCTTCGTCTTCACGCCGCACTACGCCGCCTCGAAATTCGGCGTGGTCGGGGTGACCCAGAGCCTGGCCAAGGAGGTGGCGAAGGAAGGCATCACCGTGAACGCCTTCTGCCCCGGCATCATCGACACCGACATGTGGGCCTATAACGACGCCGCCTGGGGCAAGCTGCTGGGCGACTACAAGCCGGGCGAGCTGATGGCGGAATGGGTGCGCGGCATCCCGATGGGCCGCGCCGGCAGCGGCGAGGACGTGGCCGGGCTGGTCGCCTTCCTGGCCAGCGACGACGCCGCCTACATCACCGGCCAGACCATCAATGTCGATGGCGGCCTGATCATGTCGTGACGGGCGGGGAGCCAGGCTTCGGCTCGTCGTCCTCCTCAGGCGCGAGCAGCTCGACGAGCTCGGCGACCCTGCCGCTGGGAAGCGGCCGGCCGTCGCCGATCATCGCGTCGTCGCTGCCGACCCAGGCCCAGGCCTGGGCCAGCTCCTCCCGGCTCGCGCCGGTGCGGATGATATCGGCCACCAGCGTCTCCTCGGCCGGGCCGAGGATCGCCGCGACATCCTCTGCGCTCAGGGTCATCGCCGTGCTCCCATGCGGCTCATGAGGCTACAGGAACAACCCTCGATCATTCCGTCGGTTCCGACCCGGAAACTTGAATCACAACCTCGGCGCGTCATCCCGTCCCGTTTTGGCGAACCGAGCTGTGGATAGGTTTCCGTTCATCTCCTGTTGGTAGAGGAAGGAAGGTCCTCGCCGCCGGTTCCGGTGCGCGAGGCGCTGGGTGAAAGGAGGTGGCATGGAGAGCCGAGAGCCCCTGCCGCGGGTCCTGATCGTCGAGGACGACACCTGGATCGCCACGATGCTCGAGGACATCGTCCGATCGGCCGGGCTCGAGGTGGTCGGCCCGGTCAGCACGCTGCGCGAGGCGGTCCGGATCGCCAGCTCGGAGCGGCTGGACGCAGCACTCCTCGACATCGGGCTCGGCGGTACGGAGGTCTACGCCGCCGCCGACGTCCTCGAGGAGCGCAACATCCCCTTCGCCTTCGTCACCGGCCGGTCGGAGGCGGAGATCGAGCTGCTGCATCGCGGCCGACCGGTGTGGAGCAAGCCGTTCCTGCAGCAGCAGATCGCACAGGGGCTGAAGGACCTCATCGCACGCCGGTGAGGAGCCTCAGGCTCCGAGCGCCGCCGCCAGGCGCTGCCCGTGCGGCGGGGCCGGCGGCTCGTGCAGCTCCACCCGCGCGCCCGAGGCGGTGCGGCGTTCGGCCCAGTCGGCGATCATCTCCATGCTGGTGTGGTCGATCTGGGCCAGCCCGCCGGCATCGAGCCGCACGGTCGTGCCCGGCGGCAGCGCCTCCAGCGCGCGCAAGAGGGCCGGCAGCTGCAGGAAAGTGGCCGCACCCTCCAGCCGCAGCTCGGTCTCGCCCGAAGGCAGGTCCCGGCGCCGGATGCGCAGCGGCATGCGGCGCAGATGCGGCACCACCTCCAACAGCGAGAGCGCCAACCCGACCAGGACGCCGGTCAGGAGGTCGGTCGCCACCACCATGACCACGGTCGCCGCCCAGATCGCCGCCGGCAGCACGCCGTGCCGATGCAGCAGCTCGCGGACATGCTTCAGGCTGACCAGCCGCCAGCCGGTGACCACCAGCACGCCGGCCAGCGACGCCATCGGCACCTCGCGCAGCAGCCAGGGCAGCAGGGCGACGGCGGCCAGGATCCAGGCGCCGTGCAGGATCGTCGACAGCCGGGTGACGGCGCCGGCCTGGACATTGGCCGAGCTGCGCACGATCACCCCGGTCATCGGCAAGGCGCCGGCCAGGCCGCACAACAGGTTGCCGACGCCCTGGGCCGACAGCTCGCGGTCGTAGTCGGTGCGGACGCCGTCATGCATCCGGTCGACCGCGGCGGCCGAGAGCAGCGTCTCGGCGCTGGCGATCACGGCGATGACCAGCGCCGCGGCCAGGATGCCGCTTTCGCCCAGCCGCGACAGGTCGGCCATCGTCGGGACCGATATGCTGGCCAGGATCGCATCGGGCACGTCCACGCGCTGGACCGGCAGCGCCAGGATCACCGCCAGGGTGGTTCCGGCGACGACGCCGACCAGGGCGCCGGGAACGAGGCGGAGCGATCGCGGCCGCAGCCTCTCCCACAGCACCATCGCCAGGATGGTGGCGCCGCCGGCCAGCACCGCCGCGGTGGCGGACGACCATTGCAGCGGCAGCAGGCCGAGGAGGGCCGCCGGAATCGCCGCCAGATTCTGCAGCCCGTCCGGCAGCGGCGTGCGGCCGAACAGGACCTGCAGCTGCGCCGCTACGATCAGCACGCCGATGCCGGCCAGCATGCCGTGCACCACGGCGGGGGAGATGGCGCGGAACCATTTGCCCAGGCGCAGCACGCCGGCGCCGAGCTGCAGCAGCCCGGCCAGCACCAGGATCGGGCCCAGCATGGCGAGGCCGAAATCCTGCACCAGCTGGAACACGATCACCGCGAGGCCGGCGGCCGGGCCGCTGACCTGGAGCGGCGAGCCGGCCAGCAGGCCGACGACGAGGCCGCCGATGATGCCGGTCACCAGCCCTTTCTCCGCCGGCACGCCGGAGGCGACGGCGATACCCATGCACAGCGGCAGGGCGACCAGGACGACGACGATCGAGGCCGGCAGGTCGCGGGCCAGCGAGGATGGAAGGAAGCGCGCCATGCCGCCTACTCCGCCGCCAGGCGCGGCATCGGGGGCAGCGCGACCGGCAGGCCGCCTGCGCCGTCGATCCGGCCGAACCTGCCGGCGGCGCCGTCATAGGCATGGATCTCGCCGGTCTCGAGCTCGAAGAACCAGCCGTGCAGGCGCAGCCGGCCCTGGGCGATCCTGGATGCGACCGAGGGGTGGGTGCGCAGATGATTCAGCTGCGCCACCACGTTCTCCAGCGCCAGCGAGCGCAGCGTCTCGCGCTCGCCGCGGTCCGGCGGATAGGCCTCGCACACCACCCGGTGGGCGGCGTGGCTGTGGCGCAGCCAGGCGGCGACGTTCGGCATGTCCCGCAGCGCTTCGGGGTGCAGCAGCGCCTTCATCGCGCCGCAGTCGGAATGGCCGCAGACGACGATGTCGCGGACGCCGAGCGCCACCACCGCGTATTCGATCGCCGAGGACACGCCGCCATTGGCCTGGGAGAAGGGCGGCACGATGTTGCCGGCGTTGCGGCAGCAGAAGATCTGGCCCGGGCCGCTCTGGGTGATCAGCTCCGGCACCACCCGGGAATCGGCGCAGGAGATCACCAGCGCCTGGGGCTGCTGGCCGTCGGTCGCGAGCTTCTGGTAGAGCGGCTGCTGCAACGGGAAGACTTCGGCGCGGAATCGCGCCATCCCGTGGAAGAGGTCGTCCATCCTTGGCCTCCAGTGCATCGGTGAGGGGTCGTGCACTGAGAGGATGGGAATCCTGTTTTTCGCATGTGCAAACGGTTCGTGACAAAGTGTTTCAGCGTCGCGGCAGGGCGACCTCCGCGGTCAGCCCGCCGCCCGGCCGGTTGATCAGGGACAGCCGCCCGCCCTCGCGCTCCACCGCCTGAACGGCAATGGCCAGGCCGAGACCGACGCCGCCGGTCGCGCGGCTGCGCGATCCCTCCAGGCGCTGGAAAGGTTCCAGGACGCGGACCAGCTCGGCCTCTGGGATGCCAGGACCATCATCCGAGACGGCGATTGCCATATCGGCTTCGCTGCAATGCAACACGACCCGTGCCGCGCCGCCATAGGCGACCGCATTGTCGATCAGGTTGGCGAAGGCGCGCTTCAGCGCCAGCGGCCGGGCGTGGAGCACGGCGCGGTCCGGCCCCTGATAGACGACGTCCTGTCCGGCATCGGCGGCGGCGTCGACCAGCGTGGTCAGCAGCGCCACGAGGTCGACCGCGCGCGGCGGCTCCGGATCGGCGTCGCCCTTGAGATAGGCCAGCACCGAGCCGACCATCTGCTCCATCTCGTCGAGATCGGCCTGCAGCTCGGCCTGGAGCGACCGGTCTTCCAGCAGGTCGGTGCGCAGCCGCAGCCGGCCGATCGGCGTGCGCAGGTCGTGCGACACGGCGGCCAGGGCCTGGGTCTGGTCGGCGATCAGCCGGGCCAGCCGCTCTTGCATGGCGTTGAGGGCCCGCGCCAGGCGCCGCACCTCCTGCGGCCCCTCGACCGCGACCGGGACCGGCCGGCCGCGGCCGATCGCATCCGCCGCCCGGACCAGCTGGCGCAGCGGCGCCCCGAGCGCGCGGACCAGCAGCGGCGCCGCGATCAGCAGGCAACTGGCCAGCAGCGCGGTCGAGAGCAGGCTGCGCAGGATGTCGGGCAGCCCGTGCCGCAGCCGGGTCACGTCGAAGCTGAGGACGGAGCCGTCGGCGAGACGAAGCCCGCCCTGGACGCGGTGCGGCTGTTCGCCGTCCTCGTCGCCGCCGACGGTCAGGGTGAGGCCGCGCCCGGCCAGGCGGGGATCCTGCTTCAGCAGATGCGCCTCCACCTTCCGCAGCCACGGCGCCGGGGCGTCCGCTGCGGCGACGGCCGGGCGGTCGGACCAGCTCAGCATCAGGTCCCCGGTCGAGAGGGCCCGGGCCAGCCCCGGCCGCTGGCCGGGCGGCACGCTGGACAGCGCCCGTTCGCCGATGGCGAGACGCTCGGCCAGGTGATCGGCGTGGACATCGCCCGATTTGGAGCGCTCGGCGGCCTCCTGCAGCACCGAGGCGCCGACGAACTGCAGCAGCACGGCGGAGAGGACGACGAGGGTGAGGCGGCCGAGCAGGCCGCGCGGCCAGACGGTGCGGCGGGTCACCGGTGCTCCACATCCGCCGCGAACATGTAGCCGACGCCGCGGATTGTGCGGATCAGCGCGCCCTCCGTCCCGCCGGCGCCGAGCTTCCGCCGCAGCCGGCTGACCAGCACGTCGACGCTGCGGTCCGACGGGCTGCCCAGGCGCGTGCGCGACAGTTCCAGCAGGCGCTCGCGGCCGATCACGCGCTGCGGATGCTCCAGGAAGCTGACCAGCAGGTCGTGCTCGGCGCCGGACAGCTCGACCTCGGTCCCGCCGGGGTCGGTCAGCTGTCGCCGGCGCCGGTCGAGTGCCCATCCGGCGAAGCGCAGCACCTCGCGGGCGGGACGCCCGGGGAACGGCTCCAGCGCCGCGCCCCGGCGCAGCGCCGCGCGCACCCGCGCCAGCAGCTCGCGCCGGCCGAAGGGCTTGCTGATGTAGTCGTCGGCCCCGACCTCGAGGCCGATCACGCGGTCCATCTCCTCGCCGCGGGCGCTGACCATGATGATCGGCACCGGGCTTCGGGCCCGGAAGGCGCGGCAGAGGTCGAGCCCGTCGGCGCCCGGCAGCATGACGTCGAGGATCAGCAGGTCGACCGGCGCCGCCTCGATCGAATGCCACATCTCGCGGCCGTCGCCGACGCCGGTGGCGTGCAGCCCGTTCTCGCGCAGGATGCGCACGATCAGGGACCGGGTGCCGGGATCGTCTTCGACCACCAGCACATGATCCGAACGCAGGGGGGCGGAACGCAAAAGGCTGAGCTCATTCATCGCGGATCCAAAGGTCCTTTGACAGCGGGAACCGGATCGCTTCCTCCCCATGGACCGGCAAGCGCCGGCCTCCGCCGACCGTGCGCGATCGACGATATCTTCGTTAAAATAATCGACAATGACTCACAAGACACATCAAGCATAGCCTGATTGGCGATAAATGACATTCCCTGGAACCACAACGGAAATAAGGTCGCATCCGTCACGCTGATAAAAATAGATCAAAACTATTCATGATATTTCAGCTCGGAAGCGGAACGATAACCGCGAAGCGAAGCGGCAGGATCCGCTTTCCTTGCCCTCGTCAGCGTCGCGGCTTCAGCACCGCCCGCGCCACGTCGATCAAGGCGCGCAGCTTCGGCTGGCCCTGCGCCCGCCGCGGGAAGTACAGGAACAGGCCCGGCGTCCGCGGCAGGAACGGCCGCAGCACCTGCTCCAACTCTCCGGAGGCAAGCTCCGCCGCGACGGCGATGTCGGCGACATACGACAGGCCGAGCCCGGCCCGGGCGAAGGCGAACAGCAGCCCGCCGTCGTTGACGATCAGGCTGCCCGGCGGGTCGACCGTCAGGGCGCGGCCGTCGCGCTCGAACTCCCAGCGATAGATCGCGCCGGAGGCCGGGAAGCGGTAGCGGATCGCCTCGTGCCGGGTCAGGTCCTCTGGGCGCTCGGGCCGCCCGCGGGCGTCGAGATAGGCCGGGCTGCCGACCACCGACCAGGCGATGTCGCGGGTCAGCCGCACCGCCACCATGTCGCGCTCGACATATTCGCCGATCCGGATGCCGGCGTCGTAGCCGCGGGCGGTGACGTCGACCGCGGCGTCGTCGACCGCGATCTCGACCGCGATGCGGGGATGGCTGCGCCGCAGCGCCGCCACCACTGGCTCGACCACCAGCGGCACCGCCATGCGCGGCACGGTCAGGCGCAGCAGCCCCGCCGGCACCGATCCCATGGCCCCGGCCGCCTCGATCGCCGCCGCGATCTCCGCCGTCGCCGGCCCGACCCGCGCCAGCAGCGCGGCGCCGGCCTCGGTCAACCCGACCCGGCGCGTGGTTCGGACGAAGAGCAGCGTCCCCAGCCGGCCCTCCAGCGCCTTCACCGCCTGGCTGACCGCCGCCGGCGACACGCCGAGCCGCGCCGCCGCCCCGGTGAAGCCGCCCGCCTCGGCCACGGCGAGGAAGGCGGACAGGCCGGTGAAGGGGTCGGGCGCGGTCATGCGCCGATTATAAATCGAAACTTAAAAGCTCAGAAAGACAGCGCCGATTTTTCGGGATAATCGCGGCCGGTAGGCTGTCCCGCATCAACCAGCAGGGAGGCGACCATGGAAGAGACCTTCGATCCGGCGGCACTGCCGCGCCGCACCGTCCTGGCCGGGGCGATCGCCGCCGGTGGGGCCACCCTTTCCGCAACGGCATCGGCCGCCGAGATGCCGGGCATGCTCGCCGGCAAGGTGGCGATCGTCACCGGCGGTACCTCCGGCATCGGTGCCGTGACCGCGGCCGCTCTGGCGCGGGCCGGCGCCAAGGTGGCGTTCAACGGCCGGCGCGAGGCGCTGGGCAAGGAGGTCGAGGCGCGCATTCGCTGGGAGGGCGGCGACGTCGCCTACACCCGCGCCGATGTCCGCGACGCGGCCCAGATGGAGCGCTTCGTCGCCGAGACGGTGACGCGCTGGGGCCGGCTGGACATCGCTTTCAACAATGCAGGCATCGACCTGCCGCCGGCGCCGATCACCGACACCGACATCGCCGGCTTCGACGACCAGGTCGCGACCAATCTGCGCGGCGTCTTCGTCGCGATGAAATACGAGCTGCCGCATCTGGCGCGGGCCAAGGGCGCCATGATCAACATGGCGTCGATCGGCGGCCGCCACGCCTTCCCGAACATCGTCGCCTATGGCGCCACCAAGGCCGCGGTGATCCACATGACCCGGGCCGCGGCCCAGGAATATGGCCGCGACGTGCGCATCAACGCCCTGGCCCCCGGCGCCATCGAGACGCCGATGCTGGAGCGGGTGCGGCGCGACTGGCAGGTGACGACCGAGCAGCTGGTCGCGCCCTATCCGATGCGCCGGGCCGGCACGCCGGAGGAGGTCGCGGCCGTCGTGGTGTTCCTGACCAGCGACGCCGCGTCCTATGTCAGCGGCCACGTCATCGGCATCGATGGCGGCGATCTGGCCTGAGCCGAGTCAGGTGGTCGGCCCCGCGGAATCCGCTTCTCACATCGTCCCGGGGATCGGCTCCCAGCCCTGCGCTCCGGGGCGGAACTGCGGGATGTGGCCGAGCGCCGTGACCAGGGCGGCGTCGGTACCCAGCACCGGTTCCCAGTCATGCGCCTCGGTCAGGATCACGCCGATGCCGGCCACCTCGGCGCCGGCGGCCCGCACCAGCGCCAGCGACCCGGCCAGGCTGGAGCCGGTCGCGACCACGTCGTCCACCACCACGACCCGCCTGCCGGCCAGCAGCGGCACCGCGGCGCGGTCCAGCAGCAGCCGCTGCTCGCCCTTCGAGGTGATCGAGGTGATGCTCTGCACCAGCGCATCGCCGAGATGGATCTTGGGCGATTTCTGCAGGATGACGTAGCGGTCGAGGCCGAGATGGCGGCTGACCTCGATCGCGACCGGGATGCCGAGGGTGGCGGCACCGACGACGACATCGGGCTTGAGCGGCGCCAGCCGCTCCGCCAAGGCGCGGCCGATATGGGCGCCGAAGGCGACGCCGGCATCGATCACCATCAGGAGCGAGATGGCGAAATCCGGCTTGATCGGCACGATCGGCAGATCGACGGCCAACCCTGCCACATCGACGCGCCAGCTCGGCTTGGTCTGCTCCGTCAAATCCTGTCTCCGTTCCCGGCGGCCGGCAGCCGCTCCTCCACCAGCACCCCGACCCGGCGCCAGCTCGTGCGCCGCACCGCCGGGTCGAAGCCGTAGACCGACAGCGAGGTCGCAATCGCCTGGGCCATGCGGATGCTCTGCACCAGCAGCGGCACGCCGCGGGCCAGACCATAGCGCAGCCGGGTCCACAGCGGCACGTCGTCCAGCTCCATGCCGCGGGCGCGCTGGGCCTCGCCGATGCGCTCGAACTCGTCGCGCAGCATCGGGATCAGGCCGAAGATCAGGGCCAGCACCAGCGTCGCCATGGAAGGCAGGCGCAGGGCGCTGGCCGCGGCCAGGATCGAGCCTGGGCTCGACGTCTCCATGACGAAGAAGAAGGCGCCGGTCGTCGCCACCAGCCGCGCCGCCATGCGCAGCGCGGTTGCCGTGGCCTCGGCCGGCGGCGCGCCCTGCAGCCAGAGATTGAGCAGCCAGGTGGCGAAGACCAGGGCGAACAGGATCGCCGCGCCCTTCAGATAGAAGCGCAGCCCGGGCAGCCGCAGCGCCAGCAGCACGGCCAGGACCGCCGCCATCAGCAGCAGCGCCGGCACGGGCGTGCCGACGATCCAGGCGATGGCCGTAACGATGGCGGCCGCGAGCAGCTTCAGGAAGAAGTTCAGCCGCAGCAGCAGGCTCATGCCACCGCCTCCACCGAGTCCGGCAGCGGTGCCGGCCAGCCCAGCGCGGCGAAGGCGGTGGAGCGCCAGCCCGCCTCCGGCGGCCCGTCATGGCGGATCTTGCCGCCATCCATGACCAGCAGCCGGTCGGCGACGTCGTCGACCAGCTCCAGATCGTGCGAGACCAGGAGGGCGCCGCCGCCGCGGCCGCGCAGATCGTCGAGGAAGCGGTCCAGCAGCGCCCGGCCGGCGAGGTCGCGCGCCAGCAGCGGCTCGTCGAGGATCACCAGCTCCGCCTCCGTCGCCGCGGCGCAGGCCAGGCCCAGCACCGCCTGCTCGCGCGCCGACAGGGCGAAGGGGCTGTCCCCCGCCCGGCGGTCGAGGCCGAAGCGCATCAGCGCCGCCTGTGCCTTGGCACGGACATCGGCGCCGCCGACCGCGCGTGGATTGCCGGAAACCGCGAAGGCGGCCTCGTCAAGAACGGTCAGGTTGAACAGGATGCGCCGGACATTCTGCGGCACATAGGCGATGCGGCGGGCGCGGCGCGCGACGGTCCAGCCGCCGGCATCCTCGCCATCCAAGGCGATGCGCCCGGCCGTCAGCGGCGACAGGCCCAGGATCGACTGGAACAGGGTGGTCTTGCCGGTGCCGTTCGGCCCGATCAGCCCGACGACCTCGCCGGCGCGGACGGCCAGGTCGACGCCGTCCAGCACCGGCCGGCCGTCGCCGCGGCGCAGGCGGCTGACCAGGCCGGTCGCCTCGACCAGGGTCCGGCCGGTCCCGGCGCCCCGGCGACGGCTGCCGGCCCGGCGCCGCAGCGGCAGCAGCCCGTGGTCGAGCCACAGCCGGTCGTCGGCCGCGGCTTCGGCCATCGGCCGCGGCATGCCCGCGGCGCCGTCTTTCTGCAGCAGCACGGCATCGGCGACCGCGGCCAGCGCGCCGGCGTCCTGCTCCGCCGCCAGCAGCAAGGGGAGATCCTGGCCCAGCCGGCCGAGCAGCCCGGCCAGGCGCTGCCGCGCCGCCGGGTCGAGGCCGGTGGTCGGCTCGTCCAGCACCAGCAGCTCCGGCTTCGTCGCCAGCGCGGCGGCCAGGGCGACCATCCGCCGTTCGCCGCCGGACAGGGTCAGCACCCGGCGGCCGAGCAGGGCGTCGAGCGACAGGGCCGCGACCAGCTGCAGCACCCGGTCCCGCACCCGCAGGCCCGGCAGGCCGCGGCTTTCCAGCGGGAAGGCGATCAGATCCTCGACCCCGAGGTCCCAGAGCTGATCATCGAGGTTCTGGAACACGATGCCGACGCGGCGGAACAGCTCGGTCCGCGGCAGGCCGCCCAGCTCGGCGCCGCCGAGGCGGACGGAGCCGGCCAGGAGCGGCGGCCGGGCCAGCTTCGGGATCACCCCGGCGGCCGCGGCCAGCAGGGTCGACTTGCCGGAGCCGTTGGCGCCGCACAGCAGCAGGCGCCCGCCGGGTTCGATCCGGAACGAGGTGGGCAGGATGGCGGGCTTCGCCGGGGCGAAGCCCACGCTCAGCGCTTCGAGTTCGAGCACGGTCCGGCGCGGGCCCTCAGAACCGGGTGATGCCGGCGGCCAGGCCCGACCCGGCCAGGATCTTCAGCGCCGGCTTCACCAGGAGCGGCGTGCCGATGATCATCGGCACGATGTCCGACAGGCCGAGATACAGCAGCCCCCACCAGAACGGGAAGATGCCGAGGAACGCCAGGCTGGCCGCCACGGCGGCGACCATCGCGAGGCCGACGACCAGGCAGGTGGCGGCGATCTTCGCCAGGCCGGCGGTGTCGATCGGCTTGCGGGCCGGGTCGAACAGCAGGCCGGGCACGGCGCCGGTCAGCCCGACCATGATGCCGTCGACGATCAGCGTGTGGGCCGGGATGAAGGTGCCGGCCAGCAGCGACCAGACCAGCGATCCGACATAGCCGCAGATGAAGCCGCTGCGGAACCCGAACAGGATGCCGACCAGCGGCGGCAGGAAGGCGAAGATGCGCCACTGGATGACGCCGGGCACCAGCTGGATCGGGTTGGCGTAGCACCAGAGGACGCCGGTGGCGACGCCGGCGACCAGCGCCAGCACGATCGGGAACAGGATGTTGCGTTCGGTCTTGACGGTGGTGATGTCGGTCATGGCGGGACCTCACTTTCGTCTCAAATTCGAAGCAAGGCCTGTGCCAGCCGTGGAGAGGCCGGAAACGGCCCGATCCGCCCTTCTTGCCGGCATCCGCGGGGCAGGTTGCACAGAATGTGGTCAGCCGGCGCAGGCAGTGGCCGGCGCCAGCGGCGAGGCCAGGGTCAGCTCGGGCCGGATGCAGGCGCTGAGATGGCCGTCGCCGACCGCCTGCAGCGGCGGAGCGGCCTCGGCGCAGGCCGGCAGGGCATAGCGGCAGCGGGTGCGGAAGGCGCATCCCGAGGGCGGCGACAGCGGGCTCGGCAGCTCGCCCTTCAAGAGGATGCGCTGGCGGCGCAGCGTCGGGTCCGGGATTGGCGCGGCGGACAGCAGCGCCTCGGTGTAGGGATGGCGCGGCATCTCGAACAGCGCCCGGGCCGGGGCGATCTCGACGATCCGGCCGAGATACATCACCGCCACCCGGTCACAGATCTGGCCCACCACCGCCAGGTCGTGGCTGATGAAGACGATGGTCAGGTCCAGCCGCCGCTTCACCTCCATCAACAGGTTGATGATCTGCGCCTGGACCGAGACGTCGAGGGCGGAGACCGGCTCGTCCGCCACCAGCAGCCGCGGCTCGGTCACCAGTGCCCGGGCGATGCCGATGCGCTGGCGCTGGCCGCCGGAGAATTCGTGCGGGAAGCGCTCGGCATGGCCGGCGGACAGACCGACGGTCTCCAGCGCCGCCGCCACCCGCGCGGCCCGCTCCGCCGCCGGGGGCGCGGCCTTCTGCACCCTGAGCGGCATGGCGACGATGCGGCCGACGGTCATGCGCGGGTTCAGCGACGCCGCCGGGTCCTGGAACACGAACTGCAGCCGCGGCCGGATCGGCTTCAGCTGACGGCGGCCGAGATCGGTGATGTCGGTGCCCTCGAACAGCACGCGCCCGCCGGTCGGCCGCATCAGCCGCAAGAGGGTGCGGCCCAGCGTGCTCTTGCCCGAGCCGGATTCGCCGACCAGGCCCAGCACCTCGCCCTGTGTCACCGTGAAGGAGACGCGGTCGACCGCCCGCACCTGCAGCCGCTCGCGCCCGAACAGCGTGCCGCCGACCGGGAAGGACTTGCTGAGATCCTGCAGCTCGAGGATGGGGGGCAGTGTGGCCATCATGCGCCCGCCTCGATCTCGCGCCAGCGAAGGCAGCGCACCACCCGGCCATCCGCCTCCTCCAGCGCCGGCACCGCGGCGTCGCAGGCGCCGGGCCGGGCATGGAAGCAGCGTGGGTGGAAGGAGCAGCCGGGCGGCAGCCGGCCGGGATCGGGCACGCTGCCGGGAATGGCCGGCAGCACGCCGCCGCCGAAATCCAGCCGGTCGATCCGCGGCACCGAGCGCAGCAGCCCCTGGGTGTAGGGCATGCGCGGCCGCTGCAGCAGCCCGACGGCGTCGCCGCGCTCGACGATCCGGCCGGCATACATGACCATGACGCTGTCCGCGATCTCCGCCACCACGCCGAGATTATGGGTGACGAAGATGATGGCCATGCCGGTCTTGGCCTGCAGCGACTTCAGCAGGTCGATGATCCCGGCCTGGACCGTCACGTCCAGCGCCGTGGTCGGCTCGTCGGCGATCAGCAGGCTGGGGTCGCAGGCCAACGCCATGGCGATCATGACGCGCTGGCGCATGCCGCCCGACAAATGGTGCGGATAGGCGGCCAGCCGCCGCCGCGGCTCCGGGATGCCGACCAGCTCCAGCAACTCCTCCGCCCTTGCCAGCGCCTGCTTGCGGCCGAGGCCGCGATGGTAGGTCACCGCCTCGGCGATCTGGTCGCCGATCCGGTGCACCGGGTTCAGCGAGGTCATCGGCTCCTGGAAGATCATCGAGATCTCGTCGCCGCGCACCGCCCGCATCGCCTCGGTGTCGAGCTGCAGCAGCTCGCGGCTTTGTCCGCCATGCCCGGTGAAGCGGACCGAGCCAGCGATGGTGCAGCGCGGCGCCGGCGGCAGCAGCCGCAGCACCGCCAGGCTGGTGACGCTCTTGCCCGAGCCGGATTCGCCGACCAGCGCCAGGGTCTCGCCGCGCCGGACGGAGAAGGAGACGTCGTTGACCACCGTCACCGCCCCGGCTTCGCCGCGGAAGGTGACGGCCAGGTCGCGGACTTCGAGGATCGGGGCATCCGTCATCACGATTCCAGCCGGGCGTCGAGCGCGTCGCGCAGCCCGTCGCCGATGAAGTTGAAGCTGGTCACCGCCAGGGTGATGGCGATGCCCGGGACCAGGGCCAGCCAGGGCGCCGAGGTCAGGTATTGCTGGGCGTTGTTCAGCATGTTGCCCCAGCTCGCCGTCGGCGGCTGGATGCCGTAGCCGAGGAAGCTGATATAGGCCTCCATCAGGATGGCGCGGGCCACCGTCAGGGTGGCGGCGACAACGATCGGGCCGATGGCGTTGCGCAGCAGCTCGTCGACCATGATGCGGGCGTCGGACGCGCCCATCATCTCCGCCGCCAGGGTGAAGTCGCGCTCGCGCAGCGTGCGGATCTGGCTTTCGACCACGCGCGCCACCTCCATCCAGCTGGTCGCGGCGATGATCAGGGTGATGGTGACGGGATCGGGTTTCAGCAGCGCCGCCAGGGTCAGCAGCAGGAACACGGCGGGGAAGCACAGCATGGCGTCGACCAGGCGCATCAGCACCGCACCGACCGCCCGGCCGTAATACCCCGCCACCACGCCGACGGCGGAGCCGACGATCGTGCTGATCACCATCGCGGCGAAGGCGACGGAGAGCGAGATCCGCCCGGCCATCAAGAGGCGGGCGCAGAGGTCGCGGCCGAGCGGGTCGGTGCCGAACAGGTGCCAGCCGGTCAGCGGCGGCGCGAAGCGGGCCCGCATGTCGATGCGCAGATCGTCGAAGGGCAGCAGCCAGGGTCCGGCGACGCAGGCCAGCACCAGCAGCAGGATGCAGGCGACGCCGACCATCGCCAGCCGGTGCCGGCGGAAGCGGCGCCAGCCGCGGTTCCCGGTACGGCGGGTGGTCTCGGCAGCGGCGGCATTGGGATCGGCGGCGGCCAGGGTCATGCTCCCCTCCCCTCAATCCAGCCGGATGCGCGGGTCGGCGACCGCGCAGAGGATGTCGGCCAAGAGGTTGCCGAGCAGCACCAGCAGGGCCGAGACCATCAGGATCCCCATCACCACCGGATAGTCGCGGTAGCCGAGGGAATCGAGGAACAGCCGGCCCATGCCGGGCCAGGTGAACACCGTCTCGGTCACCAGGGCCCCGCCCAGCAGCGTCGGCAGCTCCAGCCCGGCCAGGGTGATCATCGGCAGGAGGGCGTTGCGCAGCGCGTGGCGGATCAGCACCCGCTTCTCCGGCAGCCCCTTGGCGCGAGCGGTGCGGATGTAGTCCTGGTTGATCACATCGATCATCGAGGCGCGCATGTAGCGGCTCCACACCGCCACCTCGACCAGCGCCAGCACCAGGGCCGGCGCGATCAGATGGTGCAGGAAGTCGACCAGCGATCCGTCGCCGACCGTGTACATGTTGCCGGCCGGCAGCCATTGCAGCCGCACCGAGAAGATGTAGATCACGACCAGGCCGAACCAGAAGGTCGGGATCGACAAGGCGACCATGGCGCCGACCGTCGCCAGCATGTCGGCGAAGGAATAGCGCCGGACCGCCCCCATGACGCCGATCCAGACGCCGAGCAGCACCGCGATCAGGATCGCCGTCGCCATCAGCTCGACCGTGGCGAAGAGGTGCGAGCCGATGACGGCCAGCACCGGCGACTGGTCGCGGTAGGACCGCCCCCAGTCGCCGGTCAGGAGCCGGCTGGCCCATTCCCAGTATTGCACCGGCAGGGAGCGGTCGAGGCCCATCTCATGGGCGATCTCTGCCAGCCGCGCCTGGGTCATGCCCGGGACCAGGGCGAATTGCGACAGCGGGCCGCCCGGGGTCAGGTGCAGGATGGCGAAGCCGATCATCGACACGAGCCAGAGCAGCAGCAGGCTCTGCAGCGCGCGGCCGAACAGGAATTGCGCCATGGCGTTCTCCGTCCCCGGGCGGCGGGCGCCTCAGCTCGCCCAGTACCAGGTGTGGGCGTTCCAGCAATTCTCCTGGACGTTGACGTTGGGGGTGAAGCCGGTCAGCCCCTTCTTCACGCCCTGGACCATGGCGTATTGGAAGATCGGCAGGTAGGGCAGGTCCTTGCGCGTGAACTCCTGCATCTTCAGATAGGCCGCCTTGCGCTTGGCGACATCGACCGTCGACGCGCCCTCGGCCAGCAGCCTGTCGACATCGGCGCTCTCGTATTGCGTCGTGTTCTGGCCGCCGCCGCCCTTGGCGCCGATCGAGCGGCTGGAGAAATAGTCGGTCGCATCCGGGTCGGGGCCGACCATGAAGTAGATCCCGACCATCGCCGTCTCGAACTTCGACTGCATCCAGTAGTCGCCCCACATCACCGCAGGGGGCAGGTTGTTGATGGTCATCTTGACGCCGATGTCGAGCCAGTTCTGCTGCAGCAGCTGCTGCGCCTGCTCGCGCACATGGTTGCCGGCGGTGGTGGAGTTGACGAATTCAAGCCGCACGCCGTTCTTCTCGCGGATGCCGTCACCGCCCGGGACCCAGCCGGCCGCGTCCAGGATCTGCTTGGCCTTGTCCGGATCGTAGCTCTGCTTCGGCAGGTCCGGGTTGAACGCCCAGGACTGCTTCGGCAGGAAGGATTCGGACGGCGTCGGCAGGCCGTAATAGATGCTGTCGATGATGCTCTGCTTGTCCATCGCGGCGTACAGCGCCTCGCGCACCGCCGGGTCCTGGAACACCGGCATCCCGAGGTTCAGCGCGATGTTCTCGATGAAGGCCTGCGGCACCGGCGAGACGTCACGGTCGGCCAAGCCCTTGGCCTCCTCGTAATGGTCGGCGGTGATGCCCTGCAGGCCGATATAGTCGATGTCGCCGGTGGTGAACTGGGTGAACAGGACGGTCAGGTCGGGGATGTACTTGACGACCAGCCGCTCGAGATAGGGGCCGTCCAAATGGTACCCCTCATGCGCGGCGAGGGTGATGTGGTCGCCAGGCACGCGCTCGACCCATTTGAACGGCCCGGTGCCGACCGGCTTGCTGGCGAAGGTCGAGGCGTTGGGGTCGGCCTCCTTCTCCATCAGGTGCTTCGGCACGATGAAGGTCCAGGACAGGATCGACGGATAGGGCGCGTAGGGCTTCTCCAGCTTCCAGCTCAGCTCGGTCGGACTGACCACGGTGATGTCGCGCACCAGCTCGTGCCCCGCCCGCCGGCCGGCGCGGAACTTCGGGTTGTTGATCAGGTCGATCGAGAACTTCACGTCCTCGGCCGTGAACGGCGTGCCGTCATGCCATTTGACGTTGTCGCGCAGCTTGATGCGCCAGGTCAGGCCGTCGGCCGAGATGCCGCCATTCTCCAGGGTCGGCACTTCGGCGGCGAGATCGGGGATGAACTGGCCCTTGGGGTCGACCTGCCACAGCGCGCTGAACAGATTGAAGTAGACAGCCTCGTCGACCTCGATGTGCAGCATCAGCGGGTTGAACACCGTCGGCTCCTGCGACAGGCCGATCACGGCCTGACCGGCCGGCTTGGCCGGCGGTCCCGCCGCCCGCGCGGCCTTGACCCAGCCCTGGCCGGGGCCGAGCCAGACCGCCGTGCCGGCGGCGAGTCCCGCGGCCAGCAGGCGGCGACGGGTGGTCTGGGTGAACGGAAGATCCTTGTCGATCATGGTGAAGCTCCCTTGTTCGTGGCCTCCAAAACCCGGCGGGGGTGGGTCTGCGCCCGTCTCCCTGCCCGGCCGTCTCACACCCCGGCCATCGGCCGGGGTCTCGATCCATCGGTAAAGCGCGAGAAGCGGAAATCCTTGGGGTCGACGATCGGCCGGGCGCCGGTCACCAGGTCGGCAGCCAGGTGCCCGGCGCCGGGGCCGATGCCGAAGCCGTGGCCGGAGAAGCCGGTCGCCACCACCAGCCCCGGCACCGCCTCGACCGTCGAGATCACCGGCACCGCGTCGGGCGTGACGTCGATCAGCCCGGCCCATTCCTGCACCACCTTGGCCCCGGCGAAGGCCGGGAACTGCTTCGCCAGGGCGGCCATCGCCTTGCGGTTGGCCTGGCGGTCCGGCTCCGGGTCCAGCACCCGCACCTTCTCATAGGGCGAGGCCTGGTCCAGCGGCACCGGCGCCGCCTCGCGCCATTCCTGCAGGAAGCGGTCGTCGAGCCGGATCTTCAGCCCCGACCATTCCATGCGCAGCGCCGGCAGGAAGTCGTTGAAGAAGCGGACGCTGTCCGGCACCAGCGGGGCGATGTTGGAGTTGCCGTTGGCGATGGTGTAGCCGCCGTCCTGGCGCTTGCGCAGCGCGAACTCCTTCGACCACATCGCGGTCTCCGGCGCGCCCTCCAGCGGCGCCGTGCGCTGCACGCTGGCCCGGACCTTGAGCTGCGGCAGGGTCAGGCCGAGATCCTTCAGGAAGCGCCGCGACCAGGCGCCGCCGGCCACGATCACGCTGTCGCAGGCGATGCGGCCGCGTTCGGTGACCACGCCGGCGATGCGCCCGCCGGCCCGGTCGACGCCGCGGACGGCGCAGTCGGTCAGGATCACGGCGCCGACCCGGCGCGCGGCGCGGGCGATGGCGGGGGCGGCGCGCTGCGGCTCAGCCCGCCCATCGGAGGCGGAGTACAACGCCGCCTTCCAGCGCCCGCCGGCGCCCGGCATCAGCCGGTCGAACTCGGCGGCGCTGATCAGCCGGGCGTCGAGCTGGTACGGCCGCGCATGCTCCAGCCAGGCCTCGTATTCCGCGATCTCCTTGTCGGTCTCGACCGCGAACAGAATGCCGCTCTGGCGGAAGCCGGTCTCGGCCTCCACCGTCTGGTTCATGGCCTCCCACAGCCGCATGCTCTCGATGATCAGCGGGATCTCCCGCGGATCGCGCCGGGTCTTGCGGCACCAGCCCCAGTTGCGGCTCGACTGCTCGCCGGCGATGTGACCCTTCTCGCACAGCGCCACCGAGACGCCGCGCTGCGCCAGGGCCAAGGCGGCGCTGGTGCCGATGATGCCGCCGCCGACGATGACCACATCGGCCCGCTGCGGCAGCACGGCATCCGGCTCGACGCTGTCGACCTGCAGCCCCATCAGCGGCCTCCCCGCACGACGATCAAACGCATCGGGCTCACCAGCTGTCCTCCAGGGTCGAATTGATCGGGATCTCGGCGATGCTCGCCGTGTCCGGCAGGTCCAGCAGGAAGGCGACGATGCGCGCCACGTCCTGCGGCTGGGTCATCGCCTCGGGCGGCCGTTTGGCGAGGCCCGCGGCCATGTCGGTGGCGACGAAGCCGGGGCAGATCGCGGTGGCGCGCACGCCCTCGTCCCAACCGGCATGGCGGATCGCATGGGTCATCGCCAGCGCCGCGAACTTGCTGACGGCGTAGAGGCCGGAGGTCGCCGATTTCACCCGCTTGCCCGACAGCGAGGCGATGGTGACGACCCGGCCGTGGCCGGAAGCGACGAGATGCGGCCAAGCGGCCCGCACCAGCCGCAGCGGCGACTTGACGTTGACCTGGATCAGATCGTCGAGGTCGGCGTCGTCGGCCGCGATCACCGTCTTCGGGATCATGATGCCGGCATTGGCGATGACCGCGTCGATCCGGCCGAACCGCTCGGCCGTGGCCTCGACCCACAGGCGTTCGGAATCCGGGTCGCGGGCGTCGAAGCGATGGACCAGGGCGCCGTCGGGCGGCGGCGTCAGCCGCGCCGGGTCGCGGACACCGAGACTGAGCCGCCAGCCGGCGCGGGCCAATGCTGTCGCGACCTCGGCCCCGATGCCGCGGCCGGCGCCGGAGATCATGGCGACGCGGGCGGTCGTTTCAGACGGCATCGAGGTGCCCTCCGCAAACGCCCGCCGTCAGA
>NZ_JASATH010000036.1:0-48446 GCF_038440215.1 Inquilinus sp. OTU3971
CGCCCGGGCCCCCCCCCCCCCGGGCCGCCCGGGCGCCCGCCCCGCCTCTCCCGCCAGGCGGGAGAGGCAATCCGCTAATTTCGGATGCATGTCATTGCCCCCGGGCCGCGCATGAGCCGGCACGCGATCAAGGCCGCGACCGCCGTGGTCGGGCTGGCCGGGCTGTGCGGCATCATCGCGCTGGTCGCCTCGCAGAATGCCGAGGCGGTGCTGCAGCTGCTGCTCGGCGCCAGCGGCGGCATCCTGCTGGTGGTCGCGTTCCACCTCCTGCCGATGGCCTGCTCGGCGCTGGCCTGGCGCGCCGCGATGCGGCCCTTGTGGTCGGCCGGGCCGGGCATCTTCCTGTGGGCGCGGCTGGTCCGGGAATCGGCCAATGCGGTGCTGCCCGTCGCCCAGGTCGGCGGCAATGTGCTGGGCGCCCGGGTGCTGGCGCTGCACGGCGCCGGCACGCTCCCGGCCGGCGCCGGGATGCTGGTCGACCTGACCATCGAATTCCTGACCCAGATCCTGTTCTTCGCCATCGGCCTGGTGGTGCTGTTGCTGATCGGCGGCGGCGACTCCCTGCGCTGGGCCGGGCTCGGCCTCGGCATCGCGGTTCTGATGGGCATGGGCTTCGTGCTGGCGCAGCGCTGGGGCATGTTCCGGCTGTTCGAGCGGCTCTTGGGCCGGATCGCCCAGCAGTTCGACTGGTCGGCATTGGGCGGGCTCTCCGGGCTGCACGACACGGTGCTGGCGATCTACCGCGACCGCGGCGCCATGGCCCGGGCGGCCGCCTTTCACCTCACGGCCTGGGTGCTTGGCGCCGGCGAGATCTGGCTGGCGCTGCATGTGCTGGGCGCCGAGATCGGCTTCGCCGAAGCGCTGGTGATGGAGAGCATCGGCCAGGCTGTCCGCACCGCCGCCTTCCTGGTGCCGGGCGCGCTCGGCATCCAGGACGGCAGCATTCTGGCGCTCGGCGTGATGTTCGGCCTGCCGCCGGAGCTCGCTTTGTCGGTGGCGCTGGTCAAGCGCCTGCGCGAGCTGCTGCTGCATGTGCCGGCGCTCTTGATCTGGTACCTCATCGAAGGCCGGCGCCTGTTGCGGACGCCGGATGTTGCGCGCGAGCAGGCCTGAATGTCGATCTACACCCAGCCCCATACCTCCTGGACCCACCGCCTGACCCGGATGATGGTCCGGCCCCTGGTCGGCACTCGGGTCACGCCGAATCACCTGACCACGGCGCGTCTGGTGACGGGGCTCGCCAGCTGCGCCGCCTTCGCCGTCGGCGATGCGCAGTGGACCGTCTGGGGCGGGGTGATCTGGCTGGTGTCCTGCCTGCTCGACCGGGCAGATGGCGAGCTGGCTCGGCTCGGCAACACCTCCTCGCCCTTCGGCCATCTCTACGACACGATCTGCGACCTCGCGGTCAACGCGCTGATGTTCCTGGCGATCGGGATCGGGCTGCGCACCAGCTGGCTGGGCGAAGCCGGGCCGCTGCTGGGAATCGTGGCGAGCGCCGGGGTGCTGGCGGCGTCGATCCTGTCGGCCAGGCTGGAGGCGGCGGGCGCGGTCGAGACCAAGGCCTATGTCGGCATCCTCGGCTTCGACTTCGACGACGCGCTGTACCTGTTCGCGCCGGCGGCCTGGTTCGGGCTGTTCCCCTATATCCTGATCGGCGCGGCGATCGGGGGGCCGTTCTTCGCCATCCTGACCGCGGTGCGCCTGCGCGCCGCACGGGCGGAATCGCGGGCAGGATAGAGCGCCTATTGACACTCATTCGCAATCTCATCTAAATCCGGCGGGACACACCGGAGCCGCCGACGCATGTACATCTGCATCTGCAACGCCCTGAACGACACTCAGATCCGGTGTGCCGTTGATTCAGGGGCGAAGACCGCGGGGCAGGTCTATGCCGGGCTCGGCTGCGCCCCGCGCTGCGGCAAATGCGTCACCTCGATCCGCCGGATGGTGAACGAGGCCACCCGCGAGCAGGACGACGCGCCGGTCCTCCTCGCCGCCGAGTAACGCTCGACAGCCTCTGTACGCCGCCGCGCCGCGGTGCTAGCCAGCCTCCCGAGAGAATTCCGAAGGGGAGGCCGCGATGGCCGAGACCAGGCGCATCATCATCGACACCGATCCGGGCCAGGATGACGCCATCGCCATCCTGCTGGCGATGGGCTCGCCGGAGCTGGAGATCGCCGGCCTCACCACCGTTGCCGGCAACGTCCCGCTGCACCTGACCACCGCCAATGCGCTGAAGCTGTGCGAGCTGGCCGGGCGCACCGACATCCCGGTGGTCCAGGGATCGATCCGGCCGCTGGTGCGGCCGCTGGTCACCGCCGAGGCGGTGCACGGCAAGACCGGCCTCGACGGCTCCGGCCTGCCGGACCCGGCGACCAGGCCGGTGTCCGGCCACGCGGTCGACTGGATCGTCGACACGATCATGGCGGCGCCGGAGGGCACCTATACGCTGTGCCCGCTCGGGCCCCTGACCAACATCGCCGCGGCGCTGGTGCGCGAGCCGAAGATCGCGCCGCGGATCCGCGAGATCGTGTTCATGGGCGGCGGCTTCTTCGAGGGCGGCAACACCACCCCGGCGGCCGAGTTCAACATCTATGTCGACCCGCACGCCGCGCATGTGGTGCTGACCAGCGGCATCAGGCTGACCATGGTGCCGCTCGACGTCACCCACAAGGCGCTGACGAGCCGGGCCTGGCTCGACAAGGTGGCGGCGCTGGGCACGCCCGCGGCGAAGAGCGTGCATGGCATGCTGAGCTTCTACGAGCGCTTCGACATGGACCGCTACGGTATCGCCGGCGCGCCGCTGCACGATCCCTGCGTCATCGCTTATCTCTTGAAGCCGGAGCTGTTCGGCGGCCGCGACTGCCATGTCGCGGTCGAGCTGGCGGGCGAGCACACGCTGGGCATGACCGTGGTCGACTGGTGGGACATGGCCGCGAAATGGAACCGCCCGGACGCGAAGCCGAAGAACTGCCGCGTGCTGCGCGACATCGACGCCGACGGCTTCTTCGAGCTGATCTACCAGGCGCTGCGGCGGCTGTGAGCATGGTGGAGGGTGGCGTGGCCGAATCCCTCGAAAGCATCTTCACCATCGAGGCGGCGGCGCTGAAGTTCGGCGCCGGCGCGGTCGAGGAGCTGGGCTGGGAGCTGAAGCGTCTCGGCGTCACCAGGGTGCTGCTCGTCGCCGACCCGGCGCTGCACGAATTCGAGCTGGTCGACCGGGTAATCGGCATCATCCAGCGCAGCGGCATCGGCGTGACCCGGTTCGAGGGCATCGCGGTGGAGCCGACGCTGGAGTCGCTGGAGCTCGCCGCCGAGGTCGCGCTTTCGGCCGAGGTCGACGGCTTCGTCGGGCTCGGCGGCGGGTCGACCATCGACACCGCCAAGGTCGCCAACCTGATCAAGCGCCATGGCGGCGCGATCATGGACTATGTCAACGCGCCGATCGGCGGCGGGCGCAAGCCGCCGGGGCCGCTGTTCCCGCTGGTGGCGGTGCCGACCACCTCGGGCTCGGGGTCGGAGGCGACCACCGTCGCCATCCTCGACATCCCCGAGCTCAAGCTGAAGACCGGGATCTCGCACCGCTTTATCCGGCCGAGCCTGGCGCTGGTGGATCCGGAGCTGGCGCGCACCACTCCGGCCGGCGTCACCGCCTCGGCCGGGCTCGACGTGGTCTGCCATGCGGTCGAATCCTACATCTCCAAGCCGTTCGACGCGCGGCCGCGGCCGGCCACGCCGGACGACCGGCCGCCCTATCAGGGCAGCAACCCGGTGGCCGACATCTGGTCGCTGCGGGCGATCGAGTTCGGCGGCCGCTTCCTGGCCCGGGCGGTGGCCGATGGCGACGACCTGGAGGCGCGCGGCACGATGATGCTGGGCGCGACCATGGCTGGCATCGGCTTCGGCACCGCCGGGGTGCACATCCCGCACGCCTGCGCCTATCCGATCGCCGGGCTGAAGCATGCCTTCCACGCCGACGGCTACAGCCATGCCTTCGTGCCGCATGGCTATTCGGTGATTGTGACCTCGCCGGCGGCGTTCCGCTTCACCTACGATTCGGCGCCGGACAAGCACATCCGGGTGGCGGAGCTTTTGACCGGACGCTCGGTCGGCGATCCGGGGCCGGACAGCCTGCCCAGGGCACTGATCGCGCTGATGCGGCAGGTCGGCGCGCCGAGCGGCATCGCCGCGCTGGGCTATGGCGAGGCCGACATCCCGGCCCTGGTCGAGGGCGCGCTGAAGCAGCAGCGGCTGCTGGTCGGCGCGCCGAAGCCGGTCGGCCCGGCCGATCTCGAGCGCATCCTGCGGGAATCGCTGGCGAACTGGTGATTCGTAGGTTGGGTTCGCGGCAAGCGAACCCAACCTACAGAGTTTAGCGCCTCAGGCGGTGCGCAGCACCACCTCGGTCGGCACGTAGTTCAGGCCCAGCGCCTCGGCCACCGGCTTGTTGGTGACCTGGCCGGAATGGACGTTCAGCCCCTCGCGCAGATGCGGGTCGTCCAGGCAGGCCCGGCGATAGCCCTTGTCGGCCAGCGCCAGGGCGAAGGGCAGGGTGGCGTTGTTCAAGGCCACGGTCGAGGTCCGCGCCACGCCGCCCGGCATGTTGGCGACGCAGTAATGCACCACCCCGTCGACCACATAGGTCGGGTCGTCATGGGTGGTCGGCTTCGAGGTCTCGAAGCAGCCGCCCTGGTCGATGGCGACGTCGACCACGACCGAGCCGGGCTTCATCTTCGCGATCATGGCGCGCGTCACCAGCCGTGGTGCCGCGGCGCCGGGCACCAGCACCGCGCCGATCACGAGATCGGCGCCGGTGACGTATTCCTCGATCGCGTCGACCGTCGAGTAGATGGTGTTCAGCTCGGCGCCGAACTGCAGGTCCAGCTCCTTCAGCCGCTGCAGCGACTTGTCGATCACCGTGACATGGGCCTCGAGGCCCATCGCCATGCGCGCCGCGTTGGTGCCGACCACGCCGCCGCCCAGCACCACCACCTTGGCCGCCGGCACACCGGGCACGCCGCCCAGCAGCATGCCGCGGCCGCCCTGGATCTTCTCCAGGCAATGGGCGCCGCACTGGATCGACATGCGGCCCGCCACCTCGCTCATCGGCGCCAGCAGCGGCAGGCCGCCGCGGGCATCGGTCACGGTCTCATAGGCGATGGCGACGCAGCCGGACTTCATCAGGAGCTCGGTCTGGCGCGGATCGGGCGCCAGATGCAGATAGGTGAACAGCACCTGGCCGCGGCGCAGCATGCGGCACTCGTCCGGCTGCGGCTCCTTGACCTTCACCACCATCTCGGCGCGCTCGAAGATCTCCTGGGCGGAGGACACGATCTCCGCCCCGGCGGCGCGGTACCGGTCGTCGCCGAAATCGATCCCGGCACCGGCATTGGTCTGGACGATGACGCTGTGACCGTGATGGACCAGCTCGCGGACGGAGCTCGGGGTCAGGCCGACACGGTACTCGTGGGTTTTGATTTCCTTCGGCACGCCGATGAGCATGTTTCCCCCGGGTTTCGTTGCCGGCGGCCGCCCTGCGGGCGGCGCCTTACCCGATTCCTACATCAGCTATGCGGGGAATGACATCATCGTCGGCGCCAGGGCTACTCTGCCATGGCAGACAAACGACAAAACCGCCGCAAGGCGGGGCCTCCGGCGGTACGGTCCATCCGGTCTGTCTCCGCGGCGGGGCCGCGGTCGGGTGTCGTCAGAAGCCTTCGCGCTCGAGCCGCTTGCGCGCCATCTTGCGGGCGCGGCGCACGGCCTCGGCCTGCTCGCGGGCGCGCTTCTCGGACGGCTTCTCGTAGTTGCGACGAAGCTTCATCTCCCGGAAGATGCCTTCGCGCTGCATCTTCTTCTTCAGCGCACGCAGCGCCTGGTCGACGTTGTTGTCACGGACATGGACTTGCACGTTCTGCCATCGCTCCTTTCACAGCCGGGGATCCCGGTGCAGGTCTCTTTGGGGCGTGTCTTGTATCACGCGACTTTTTGCTTGCCAAGTCGAGGAAAATCAGGGTTTTCCGGTTGCCGGGGAGAGAATCGTGACGCTGTTGAAGATCGTCGGCATGGGCCATCCGGTGCTGCGCCGCATCGCCGACCCGGTGGCGGACCCCGGCGACCCGGAGATCGCGCGGCTGGCCGCCGACATGATCGAGACCATGCGCGACGCGCCGGGCATCGGCCTGGCGGCGCCGCAGGTGTACCGGCCGCTGCGGCTGATCGTGTTCGAGGTGCCGCCCGGGCGGCAGGAGGAGGGCGAGCCGCCGGCGCCGGACGGGCCGACGGTGCTGATCAATCCGGAAATCGCGCCGCTGGGCGACGACATCGCGATCGGGATGGAGGGCTGCCTGTCGATCCCAGGCTTCCGCGGCCTGGTGCCGCGCTGGCGGCGGATCGGGTATCGCGGCCTCGGCCTCGACGGCCAGGTGATCGAGCGCGAGGCCGAAGGGCTGCACGCCCGCGTGGTCCAGCATGAGGTCGACCATCTCGACGGCGTGCTGTATCTCGACCGGCTGCGCGACCTGAACGACCTTGCGGTCGACGCCGAAGCCCGCCATCTCGCCGACAGAGCCTGAGGGAATTCCATGACCGACCTGCCCCCGAGCGACCAGCCCCTTGGCGATCAGACGGCCGAGCGTGACGCCCTGCTGCTGGCGGTGCTGCCGCATGTCGCCTTCGACGGCTGGACCCGCCAGGCCCTGCGGCTCGGCGCCGAGGATGCCGGATTCGGCCTCGACGAGGTCGCTGTCCTGGTCCCCGGCGGGATCGCCGCGCTGTCGGACCATCTGCACGACTGGGCCGACCGGGCGATGGTGGCCCGGCTGGCCGAGGAGGGCGAGGCCTTCGAGAGCCTGCGGGTGCGGGAGAAGATCGCCCGGGCGGTGACGGTGCGGCTGGACCTGCTGCTGCCCTATCGCGACGCGGTCCGGCGCGACCTGGCGCGGCGGGCGCTGCGGCCGCTGTCGCGCCGCGGCCTGCACCAGTTGCACCGCACCGTCGACGCGATGTGGCGGGCGGCGGGCGACCGGTCGACCGACATCAACTACTATTCCAAGCGCGGGTTGCTGGCCGGGGTCTATGCCTCGACCCTGCTGGTCTGGCTCGACGACCGGTCGGAGGGGCAGGAGATCACCGGCGCCTTCCTCGAGCGCCGGATCGGCGAGGTGCTGGCCTTCGGCCGCCAGATCTCCGGGCTGAAGCGGCTGGGCGACCTGGCCGAAGCGCCGTTCCGACTGGCCGCGCGGCTGCGTGAGGGACGGGGAGCGGCGGCGCCGTGACGTCATAGGTTGGGGTCGCCAGGGCGAACCCAACCTTGGATGCCTGCCTATTTCTTGCGGAACGCGTCCAGCGCCACGATCTTGGCGCCGTCGGCCGGCGCGGCCTCGGACGGGCCCTTGCCGGTCGGGCCCTGGACCACCTTGCCGGTATCGTCCTGCGCCGCCTCGGCCGTGTCCTCGCCGGCGGTGCCTTCCTCCGCGGCCTCGGCGTCCGCGGCCTCCTTCGCAGACTGGAACTGCAGCGCGAAGTTGACCGACGGGTCGGCGAAGGTGGTGATCGCGGCCAGCGGGATCACCAGGCGCTCGGTCTTGCTGGAGAAGCTGAGCGACACCGAGAACCGGTCCTCGCAGACCTCGAGCCCGAAGAACTGGTGCTGCAGGACGATGGTCATCTCCTGCGGGTATTTCTGCCGCAGGTACTCCGGAATCGCGACCCCTCGATGATTGGTCACGAAGGTCAGGTAGAAATGATGATCACCCGGCAGCCCCTTCTCGGCCGCACTGGCCAAAGCTTCCCTGACCACGCCCCGCAGGGCGGATTCGACCATGCGGTCATATCGGAGTTCGTCGTCCATCCGATCACACTAGACCGGGGCCGGCAGGATGAAAAGGGAGACGCGCGGCAGACAGCCGCCCATGTCCGACATTCCGGGCCGATCTGGAAGAGAGAAGCGGGGCGTTCTGTTGCTGGGTGCCCCAAGCCCCACCTCGACGGGGCTAACCGCCGAGGGATTGATCGAGGACGCTTAGCTGCTTACGCAGCCGCGCGAACCTCAGCAAAGTTGTCGTTGGCAACTATTGCAATGGCCCGATAACGGCGGAACCATGCCGGACGAAAACCTTTCCTTTACTACACGCGTCGATCCTATTTCGCCCCCATGCTCCGTCCAACACCGGAGATTTGGTGGAGGCGCCGGGTACCGCCCCCGGGTCCGCAGCGTCTATTCCAAAAGGCGTTTATCGTCATAGTCGGTTGCCCGACACCCATAAGATAGGGGCTCGGCGGCGCAGATGGAAGGGTGGAAACCGTCATCGCTCCGTCACAGCACGAAATCGGCGGCGACCAGCCCGATCAGCCCGGTCAGGCGGATCTGGAAGTCCGAGACGCCGTCGCCATTGATGTCGCCGGCGATGGTGGTTGTGGTCGGGTCGGTCAAGGCGAAGCGCAGCTCGCCGGCATGGTGGGTGTAGAGACCGGAGCCGATGAAGACGAAGGCCTGATTGCCGGCCAGGCCAGTATCGGCGTCGATCACCGAGAGATCGACCTTGTCGCCCTGGGCGTGGCTGAAATCGGTGATCCGGTCCGATCCGGCGCCGACCTGGCTTTCCCATGCGCTGCCATAGGCGAAGCGATCCGCCCCGGCGCCGCCGGCCAGCGTATCCTGGCCCCCGGCCCCGACGATCAGGTCATCGCCCCACCAGCCCGACAGGGTGTTGGCGCCGGCGCTGCCGAACAGGGCGTCGCCGACCTGGCTGCCGGACAGGTTCTCGATCCTGGTCAGGGTGTCGCCCTGGGCATCGCCGCCGCTGGCGGTGGCAGTGGTCAGGTTGACCACCACCCTGACCCAGCTGCCGTAGTAGCTGGCGAGATCGATGCCGGCGCCGCCGTCCAGGACATCGGCCCCGGCGCCGCCGCGGAGCACATCGCCGCCGCGGCCGCCGCCCAGGCGATTGACGCCGCTGCCGCCGGTGAGCTGGTCGGCGCCGTCGCCGCCGATCGCATTCTCGATCACCGTGCCGGCGGCGAAGGTCACGACCCGGCCGGCGATGGCGGCGGTGCCGGCGGCGAGATCGATTGCGGTCGCGCCGGTCAGGGCTGCGCCGTTGATCGTGTCCACCCCGCCGGCGTCGCCCAGCGTCCGGCGCGCCGCATCGGCGCCGACGGTGGCGAATTCGTCGGTGTAGACATAGGCGTCGTCCGCGCTGGCGGCATCGCCGTACAGGCGCAGGCTCCAGGAGTTCAGCATGCCGGTATCGCCGCCGGCCAGGTCGCGGATGGTCAGCGACCACACGCCCTGGCCGCTCTCGCCCCAATCCTGGACGGTGCCGAAGGTGAAGACGATATTGTCCTGGCTCGACCCGGTCTCGTCGAGCGCGCCCAGACCCGGCCGGTTCACCAGGGTGCTCCGGGTGCCGTCCGGCGAGGTCAGGACGATCTGCAGGTCGCCGATCCAGCTGTGGGTGAGGTTCAGCCCGACCTCGACCCGGTCGATCTCGATCCCGGTGGCGATCGTCAGGCTGGCGGTCACGCCGGCCTCGTCGCCGTCCGGAATCGCGAGGCCCGACGAGACTGCGGTGGAGACGCTGATCTCGTTGGCGCTGGTGCGCGCGGCGCCGCTCCAGCTTTCGGCCAGGCGCACCGCGGCATGGGCGTCGACCAGGCCGAAGCCGATGTCGTGATTGACGGTCAGGCCGCCTCCGTTCCAGTTGGTCGCGCCGTTGGCCTGGTCGCCGGATGTGGTCGCGGCGCTGCGGGCGCTGTAGGCCAGGATCTCCTGCACATCGCGCCAGCCGAGATTCGGGTTGGCGTCGAGCATCAGGGCGACGACGCCGGAGATCATCGGCGCCGCCGCCGAGGTGCCGTTGAAGCTGGTGGTGTAGTTCCCGGCGGCATAGCCGGCATCGCCGACCCGGTCGGTGGTGACGATGGTGCCCGCGCTCGGGCTGCCCGGCGCCCCGACCAGGATCGAGGCGCCCTGGGTCGAGTAGTCGGACAGGCTGCCGTCCTGGTTGGTGGCGCCGACGGTGATGGTCCAGCGGTTGTTGGAGAAGCTGTGCAGGTTGGTGTCGTCGCCATAGCCGTAGGCGTTGCCGGCCGACTGGACGATGATCGTGCCCAGACCGCCGCGCCCGTTCGCCGCGGCGTTGAGGGTGGCGGCGCGGGCGGCGGCGAACTCGGCGCTGCTGAAATTGTCGAGGAAGGCGGAGTTCTGGTCGTCGAAGAAGGCGTTGCCGTAGCCCCAGCTGTTGTTGAGCACGTCGGCATCGGTCGCCGCATGGTTGCGGGCGTTCGCCGTGGCTGTTGGCAGCGTGTCGAGGAACAGCGGGTCGTAATAGGACAGCAGCGTCGCGCCATAGGCGATGCCGACCACGCCGGTGCCGTTGCGTTCCGCGGCGATGATGCCGGCGACGGCGGTGCCGTGGTTGTCGTCGGCCGACACCGGCGCGCCGCCCGTGCCGCCGGTCGAGGCGTTGAAGCTGTGCGCGGTGTCGAGATTGTCGTTCAGGTCGGGATGGGCGAAGTCGATGCCCTGGTCGTGCACGGCGACGACCACGCCGTTGCCGGTGAATTCGTCCCAGAGGTTGCCGAGATTGATGCCCCAGGGGCCGGTGAGATGCCATTGCTGGGCGTAAAGCGGATCTGTCGGAACCGGCATGTGGAATATCCTGCAATGCAAATGGGAAAGCGGGACCCTAACAGGAAAATGCGGCGGTTCCTCGACGCAATTGTCCTAAATCTTTGCAACCCGATGGCCGCGGTTCTCCCTTCGGTCACACCAGCCCTTGGTCCCGGAACCCGGCGCGGCTACACTATCTGGAGATTCTCTGACAGAAACCTGACGCCATGACGATCACCGCCGACCAGCGCGCCGAGCTGGACCAGATCCGCTCGGCCACCTTCGCCACCCGCCGCGCCACCGTGCCGGCGCTGGAGGAGATCCTGTTCGAGCCGCTGCCCGTGCTCGACCACGGCTTCGTCCGGGTGATCGACTACATGGGCGATGATTCGGCGGTGGTGCAGGCGGCCCGCGTCTCCTACGGCCGCGGCACCAAGAAGGTGTCGGAGGATGAAGGGCTGATCCGCTACCTGATGCGGCACTGGCACACCACGCCGTTCGAGATGTGCGAGATCAAATACCATGTGAAGCTGCCGATCTTCGTGGCCCGGCAATGGATCCGGCATCGCACCGCCAATGTGAACGAGTATTCCGCCCGCTATTCGATTCTCGACCGGGAGTTCTACCTGCCGGCGCCGGAGCATCTGGCGGCGCAGTCCAGCAGCAACCGGCAGGGCCGCGACGCGGTGCTGCAGGGCGAGGAAGCGTCGCAGGTGCTCGACCTGCTGCGCGAGGATGCCGAGCGCTGCTGGCGCGACTATGCCTGGATGCTGAACGAGGAGATCGACGGGGCCGAGCCGGTCGACCCTTCTCGCCAGGGCCTGGCGCGCGAACTGGCGCGGATGAACCTGACGCTCAACACCTACACCCAGTGGTACTGGAAGACCGACCTGCACAACCTCATGAATTTCCTGAGGCTGCGGGCCGACGCCCACGCGCAGTACGAGATCCGGGCCTATGCCGACGTGATGCTGGACTCGATGGAACGCTGGGTGCCGCTGGCGGCCCGGGCGTTCCGCGACTACCGGATGAACGCGGCGACGATCTCGGCGTCCGGCCTCACCGTGCTGCGCCGGATGCTGGCGGGCGAGGCGGTGGCCCAGCCGGACAGCGGCCTCAGCCCGCGCGAATGGCGCGAGCTGATGGCGGTGCTCGACCGGCCGGCCTGACCCTTCGGCCAGGCTCAGCTTTGCGGTCCAGCTAGTTCTCCGGGAGGCCCACCTCCTCGCGCGCCTGTGCGACCAGCGGCCTAGTGGCGTCGTTGTTCTCCCACTCCTGCTCCGACAGCCTGTCGGCCGTCTCGTTCTGGACGGTGCAGTCGGGCAGGGCCGAGAGATAGTTCTTGAGGTATTGCTGCACGTTCCCGGGAACCGGGCTTTCCTCGCCCGGATTGGTCATGGCGGGCACCGGGTCGTTCACGTTCTGGACGACCGCGTTGTACAGCTCCTCCATGACCGCGCCGGAGTCGTCTCCCCAGTCGTGCCGGGCGATCGCCTGGAATTTGGCGCTGTTGTCGGCGCTGGTAACCTGGCCGATGTAGCTTGAGATCTGGGCTCTGAGCTGGTTGCGGTCGCCGCTGTCGGCGGCCGTCTGGATCGCGGTCAGCCCCGGATCGGTCTGCGGCGCGGCGGGCTCCTGCGTGCCGCCGGTTGTCAGTCCGCGCTGCTGCGCGACCTGGGTCACGTCGGCCTTGATGTCCTCGCCGTTCGTCGGCCATTGCTGGGTGAGCAACTGGTCGACCAGCTGCTGCTGCGTCTCAGGGTCGTTGCCCAGCGCGTCGAGGGCGGCATTGATCACCCGAGGGCGTACGGCAGAGGAGCCCTCGGCGGCATAGTCGTAGCCGACCAGGTCGAAGGTGGCCTGGACGAAGTCGTCCTGCGGCACCGAGTTCAGATAGGTCCGGATGTCCTGATCGATCGCGTCCCACTGCTCGGTCGCGGTCCCGTCATCTGCGTTGGCAGCATGGTTGGCGCGGGTCTCGATGCTCTGGGCGAAGGCATCCCGACCCTCGGGCCCCAGGGCCCCGGCGCCTTCTGGCGTGGGGGTGGGCACCGCCACGGCCTCGCCGACGAGGATCAGGTCGTCATTGGCGAAGTTGTTGTGGTCGACCATTTCGGTCCATGGGGAGCCGATCTGCTCCGCCATCGACCATTGCGAATCGCCCTTCTCGGCGATCAGGAACCGCGTATTCGAAGCCTCGTTCGCGTCGATGCCGTTCCGCTGCATCGCTTGCTGGACGGCCGCCTGCCACTGCTGTTGCTGCCCGGTGGGCACATAGGTCGTGACGCCGTTCTCGACCTTGACCATGCGTCCGTCCTTGTCGACCTCGATCGCCATTCCGGCCTCCATCCCTCTCCATTTGGCGGCACCATAAGCGACAGGCCCTCCCGGAAAGATGACGGTTCGATGAAGATCTCCATCGTTTAGGAATCTCTGACGAAAATCCTATTTCGAGTGCGGCGTCCTCTTTGTCATACATATGAAATAACGGTGTCATGCAATTTTCCTAGGCTTCCCGACCGGGTCCATGAAGGCGGCGGGGAAGTCATGCTGAAGCCGATCGAGCGCAACCCACGTCCTGCCAACCCGGTCCGGCCCAACCCCGAGCCCGATTTCCAGGCGGCGGTGCAGCGGGCCCTGGCCGCCCGGGCCGCAGCCGAGGGGCGTCCGCCCGAATCGCATGGCTACGAGACGGCGGGCCAGGTGCGACCCGGCGATGCGCTCGAGCGGCTGGTCGGCCCCGACGGGGTTCCGAACAACGGCCAGTTCCGCGACCCGAATGTCATCTATCCGGGCGACATCTATTTCCAGCAGGGGCCATCGCCGGTCAGCGCCCAGACGGAAGGCGTGATCGACACGGCGGTGGCCTATGACCGGAAGAACGGCGCGAACGGCCCCGACAGCCAGCGCAACTGGGACGCGGTGCAGTCGGCGATTGCCGGCGAGCTGCGCCAGACCGTCAAGCTCGACGCCAACGGCCAGCTGCAGCTCACCGCCGACCAGCAGGCGAAGCTGCAGGCGCTGAACAGCTGGGCGGTCGGCACCGACCGGCTGTCGCTGGAGACGCAGCAGGCGCTGACCCAGGTCGATGGCGAGGTCCAGCAGAAGTCGCGCAACACGATGCTCGACCAGAGCATCGCGGCGATCCAGGGCGACCTCGACAAGGTCAACCACAAGCTCGACGACCAGGGCTTCGTCCGCAAGGGCTGGGGCTGGATCACGCCGGGCAAGAGCTCGGGCGAGGAGTTCCAGGACTTCCTGGAGGACAAGCTCGATGACCTGAAGCAGTTGAAGGCAAACGACACCGGCCTGCCGCAGCCGCAATACGAGCAGAAGGTGACCGCCGTCCTCGGGAACTTCGACCAGGAGTTCCAGGACCACGCCACGGCGATGGAGGACAGCGACAAGACCTGGAACACGATCGGCGAGGTCGGCCGGGTGGTCGCGGCGACCACCGTTGGCATCGTCGCCACCGCGGCCTCCGGCGGCAACGTTGCGGTCGGCTTCGCCGCGGGCTTCGGCACCTATGAGCTGATCGACGCGGCCGGCGACATCAGCGCCGTGGCCCAGGGCAAGGACATGTATGCCGACGGCCACAGCTCGATCATCGGCTTCGGCATGGATGCGGTCGGCTGGGACGGCGCCAAGGGCGACGGCGCCGGCGTCAGCTGGGACCATACCAAGGCAACGCTGAAGGACACGGCGATCGACGCGGTGTCGTCGATCAGCACCGCCGGGGCGACCACCGCCGGCATGAAGGTCAGCGCCGCCGTCGGCACCCGGCTTGGCGCCACCGCGCTGCCGAATCTGGGCGCGCGGGTCCTCGCTACATCGGCCGGCGGCACGGCCGGGCAGGTGGTCAACGGCACCGGCCAGCTCGCCACCGACGCCACGCGGCTGGCCTTCGACAACAAGCTGTTCACCGCCGAGGGCGGGCAGCAGATGCTGAACTCCGCCAAGACCCAGGGCATCTACCTGGCCACCGCCCCGGTGACCGGCGCGGTCTCGGGCGCGATCCCGATCCAGCGCGTGGTCAGCCCGGCGGCGACCGGAACAACCCAGGCGACTCAGCAGGGAACCACCCAGGCGGCCTCGGCGACGGCCGGCGACGTCACCCGCCTGTCGCGCCTGGGCGTGACCGCCCAGTTCGGCAACGACGTGGTCAGCAACCTCGGCGGCGCCGAGCTGGTGGCGCAGCTGACCCAGGGCCGGCACATGAACCGGGACGAGGCGATCTCGTCGGTGATGGGGGCGGTGCCGGGCACCGCCCAGAACGTCGCCATGCACCCGCAGATGATGCAGCGGGTCGCCGACCGCCGGGACATGCTGCAGGCCAATGGCGGCGTGCGGCAGGAGAGCGATGTCCCGAAGTTGTGGGGCTGGCAGAACAAGGGGCCGGAGTTCCGCCTCGGCGCCCAGGTCCGGATCCTCGGCAGCGCGGACCCGGCCACGGATGCGGCGGGCGCCCCGCAGCTCGGCCAGCCGACCATGGCGTCTTTCGGCGGGGCGATCAGCACCAAGACCAACTACCGGGCGATCGGGCAGTCCGTCATCGACAGCCTGGTGATGGGGTCGACCAAGCCGCTGCGGCTGACGCTGGGCAAGGAGCTGACGGTGTCGCAGCGGCCGCGCGAATACCGCAACGTCACGCTCAAGGAGGCCGGGCTGATGCCCACCTCCAACCAGACGGTGTTCCAGATCAAGGGATCGACCGTGCTGAAGCAGGGCGAGCGGACCCTGCTCGCGACCGATCCGACCCAGGTCCAGGCCGATTTCATGCCGACGCTGCAGGGTGTGCGGACGGTCGGCGAGGCGGCCGACGGCAGCGGCACGGTGATGGAGCTGAACTGGGGCGCCATGCTGCCGGACGCGCAGACCGTCCGGCTCGAGCCGGGCGAGATGGACCTGCTCGGTACCGTCGCCGGAAAGGACGCCGACGCCTTCGTCGAGGTGCCGAACGACATCAGCTTCACCAAGCTGATGGAGGAGCAGAAGGCCGGGCTGCGGCCGCGCGCCTGGACCAATTTCATCCCCGGGCTGAACAAGATTTGGCGCGTCGGTGCCGAGCGGCGGCCGGAGGACAACATCACCGTCACCATCCCGAAGGGCACCAAGCTGTCGCAGCAGGCCTGGGAGCAGATGCAGGCCACCTATGAGCGGCTGTCGATGCGGACCCGGATCGTGGTGGACGACGACACCAGACAGCTTCTGCTCGAGTCGGAGCCGGACCTCGCCACCATCCAGGGCTTGGTCGGGAACGGGAAGATCGACCCGAATGCCGCGCAGTCCTACGTGCCCGGCCGGGCCAGCGGCATGCGGCTTTCGGCGGTCACCGGCAAGCCGGCGGAGCAGTATGTCGATCTGCTGACCGGCAAGGACTATCAGTGGCATCCCGACGCGGCCAACGCCGATTTCATCTTCAACGACCGCTACCCGACCGAGCGCATCCCCGGCCTGCCGGACAGCCTGCCCAACCCCGACCAGATCCGCGCCAACGCGGCCTACCAGGCCCGCAACACGGTGAATGACGCGCTGCCGGACGCCGTGTCGGGCCACCTGCCGGGCGTGTTGGGCGGCGATCGCGGCCGCACCCGTCGGGCGCCCGCGGTGCCGTCCGAGGTCAACATGTATCGCCGGCTGGCCGGGCCGATGGCCTCCTTCGTGGCGGAAGCGACGCGCATCACCGGATCGTTCAAGCTGCCGGTGCTCCGCTTGCCCTTCCTGCCGGGCGCGCTGTCGCTGGAGTTCCGCGGCCAGGTCAAGATCGACCCGCCGGGCAAGTCCAAGGAGACGCCGCGCGGAGTCTCGAAGGCGGTGCAGGACAGCGAGACGGTGCTCAACACCTACAGCGACGCCGACGGCTTCCGGCAGCTGGCGGTGCTGGGCTGGCTCAACTCCTTCCTGAAGTGGTCGGAGCAGGGCCAGGGCGTGTTGTTCCCGGAGGGCGGGGCGCACGGCATGATGCAGTATCTGAAGGATCTCGACGCCCAGGCGACGACGCCGCGGCAGCGCCAGGACATCGCCGACTTCCGCCGTGACGTGCTGCCGAAGCTGCAGAACGAGACCCTCACCACGCCGGCCACGGCCCAGGCGATCCGCGACTTCCTGGAAAGCCAGGCCAAGCCCGTCGGCACCTCGACTCCGGCCGATCCGATGCCGCTCTGGAACCAGAGGCGCCAGGCCGGCGGCAATCCCTGACCGGCCGGCCGGTCAATCCCGGGCGATCACTCCAGGTCGATGACGGGCCGGCTGCACAGGTTGAGGCTCCAATACTCGGCCTCGGCGCCGTCCTTCTGACGCACCTTGACGTCGAAATAGCAGCCGCCGCGCAGGTCCTCGGTCGGAATCCGGGCGGAGGCGCCAGGCGCCAGCGGCGCCGCGCGCAGCCGGTTGTAGCCCCAGGAGCTCTCGAAATCGGGCGAGACGCGCAGATCCTCGACAGTGCCGCTCCGCCGGTTCTGGATCTCGACCGAATCCGGCAAGGCCTGGGCCCGCGCCGCAGCCGTGAGACCGGCTGCGAGCAAGGCGAAGGCCGCGATCCGGCAGAAGCGTCCCATCACTCTCCCACTCCGAGGGGCGGGCATCCGGTCGATCCCGGCGCCGTTCGGTTCGGCCTCTTATCGGATCGATTTGTGGCGAGGTGGTGACGTCGTGCCCGGCTCACTCGATCACGATCCGGGGGGCAACGGGGCCGGCGCCGGAGCGCAGCTTGGCCCAGACCCGCGCGGCGATGCCGCGATAGGCCTCGGCATGCGGGCTGTCCGGCGCCGAGACCACGATCGGGTGCCCGGAATCCGAGGTCTCGCGAATGGCGATGTCGAGCGGGATCTCGCCGAGGAAGTCGCAGCCCAGCTTCTCCGCCTCGGCCCGCGCACCGCCATGGCTGAAGATGTCGGTGCGATGGCCGCAATTCGGGCAGCAGAAATAGCTCATGTTCTCGATGATCCCGAGCACCGGGACATCGACCTTGCGGAACATGTTCAGGCCCTTGCGGGCGTCCAGCAGGGCGATGTCCTGCGGCGTCGACACGATCACCGCGCCGGCCAGCGGCACCTGCTGGGCCATGGTCAGCTGGGCGTCGCCGGTGCCGGGCGGCATGTCGACCACCAGCACGTCGAGCGTGCCCCAGTTGACGTCGCGCAGCATCTGCGACAGTGCCGACTGCACCATCGGGCCGCGCCAGATCATCGGCGTCTCCTCGTCGATCAGGAAGCCGATCGACATCACCTTCAGCCCGTAATTCTCCTTCGGATCCAGGCTCTTGCCGTCGGGCGAGCTGGGCTTGCCGGTGATCCCGGTCATCCGCGGCATCGACGGGCCGTAGATGTCGGCGTCGAGCAGCCCGACCCTGAGGCCGAGGGCTGCCAGGCCGAGGGCGAGGTTGACCGCGGTGGTCGACTTGCCGACGCCGCCCTTGCCCGAGGCGACCGCGATGATCGACCCGACCCCGGCCACCGGCAGCTTGCGGCTTTGTGCCCCACCCGGGGCGGCGGCCCGAGGCGCGGCGGCTGGCGCGGCGGCGGGGGCCGCGGCGCCGGAGCCGCGATGGGCGGTCAGGACAGCCGTCACCGACAGCACGCCCGGGAGCGCCGCCACGGCCTTCTCTGCGGCCTGCCGCAGCGGCTCCAGCGCTGGGCCGCGCTGGGGATCCACCTCGATCGAGAACAGCACATGGCCGTCGCGCAGGGTCAGGCCGGAGATCATGCCCAGGCCGACGAGATCGCCGCCGCGCTCCTCGTCCCGCACCTTGCCCAGCGCCTCGCGCACCGCGGCCTCGGTCACCGTCGTCCGGCCTGTCGCCATGGTTGAACTTCCTGCCCTTTGTCCAATATGACAGGCTCCACATTTGCTGCCCGTCGCGCCGAGATATAGCATCCGGCGCCCGGGATGACAGGGCGGTCGACGGGGGAAGGGATCTGGATGCCGTGGAGTAATCAAGGCGGTGGCGGCGGGGGCGGCCCCTGGGGCGGCTCACCGCAAGGCGGCGGACAGAATCCCTGGGGACGCGGCGGCGGGCCGAGCCAGGCCGACATCGAGGAGATGATCCGCCGCGGCCAGGACCGGTTCCGCCAGGTCATGCCCAAGGGCTTCGGCGGCGGCCGCGGCGTCCTGATCGCGATCGTGGTGATCATCATCGGCTGGCTGCTGACCGGCATCTACCGGGTGCAGCCGGACGAGCTGGGCGTGGTCCAGCGATTCGGCGCCTATGTCCGCACGGAGTCGCCCGGCCTGCGCTACCACCTGCCGGCGCCGATCGAGACGGTGACCAAGCCCTCGGTGACGACGCAGAACCGGATCGAGATCGGCTTCACCAGCGGCGAGGGCCGCGCGGCCCCGCGCGACGTGCCGGACGAGAGCCAGATGCTGACCGGCGACGAGAACATCGTCGACATCGATTTCGTCGTGCTGTGGCGCATCTCCGACCCGGTCGCCTACCTGTTCAACATCAAGGCGGCCGACGCCACCGTGAAGGTGGCGGCGGAGAGCGCGATGCGCGAGGTGATCGGCCACACCGAGATCCAGCCGGCGCTGAACGAGGCGCGCGGCCGGATCGAGCAGGACGCCCGGCGCCTGCTGCAGGCGACGCTCGACAGCTACGGTACTCCGGACCGGCCCGGCGCCGGCGTGGTGATCGACCAGGTGCAGCTGCAGAAGGTGGCGCCGCCGCAGCAGGTCATCGATGCCTTCGACGACGTGCAGCGCGCCCGCCAGGACCAGGACCGGCTGCGCAACGACGCCGAGACCTATCGCAACGACATCGTGCCGCGGGCCCGCGGTGATGCCGAGCGGATCGCCCAGGAGGCCGAGGCCTATCGCGAACAGGTGGTGGCCAAGGCCCAGGGTGACGCCGCGCGCTTCACCTCGGTGCTGCAGTCCTACCGCGCGGCGCCCGAGATCACGGCCGAGCGCTTCTATCTGGAGACCCTGGAAAGCGTGCTGAAGGGTTCGAACAAGATCATGATCGACGATGCCGTCGGCGGCCAGGGCGTGCTGCCCTACCTGCCGCTGAACGAGCTGATCAGCAAGCCGGCCGCGGCTCCGGCCCAGCGCGGGGGGCAGTAAGATGAATGCCAAACTTGCCGCCTTCGGTGCCGCCGTCGTCGTCGTCGGCCTGGTCCTGGTCGATTCCCTCTACACCGTCGGCCAGAACGAGCAGGCTCTCGTGCTGCAGTTCGGCGAGGTGGTGAAGATCGAATCCGAGCCCGGGCTGAAGCTGAAGCTGCCGGTGATCCAGAACGTCCAGTTCTACGAGAAGCGCGTGCTCGACGTCGATCCGCCGGTCGAGCAGGTGATCCTGTCCGACCAGCGCCGGCTCGACGTCGACAGCTACGCCCGCTACCGCATCACCGATCCGCTGCTGTTCTTCCAGTCGGTGCGGAACGAGCAGATCGCCAGCACCCGGATCAGCAGCTTCGTCAACAATGCGCTGCGCAACGTGCTCGGCAACTACAACCAGCTCGACGTGCTGTCGGAGCAGCGCGGGCCGATCATGCGGTCGATCCGCGACAGCGTCGAGGCCAACGCCAAGCCGCTCGGGATCGAGATCGTCGACGTCCGCATCGTCCGCGCCGACGTGCCGGAGGGCACGGTGCAGTCGGTCTATGACCGCATGCGCTCCGAGCGCGAGCGCGAGGCGGCGCAGTATCGCGCCCAGGGTGCCGAGTACTCGCTGTCGATCAAGTCGCGCGCCGACCGCGACCGCACCGTCCTCCTGGCCGAGGCGGAGCGCAAGGCGCAGGAGCTGCGCGGCCAGGGCGACGCCGAGGCGATCAAGGTGCAGGCCGGGGCCTATGGCGCCGACCCGCAGTTCTTCTCCTTCTACCGCAGCCTGGAGGCCTACCGGACCGCCCTGGGGTCGAGCGGCACCACCCTGGTGCTGTCGCCGAAGGGCGACTTCTTCAAATATTTCAACGACGCCACCGGCCGTGGCCTGGTGCCGGCGGTAACGCAGCAGACCCCGTCGGGGGCCGGCCCGGCGCCCTCGGCCCCGGCGCCCTCGGCCCCGGCGGCGCCTGCACCGGCGGCGCCGACCCCCGAGACGCCGGCCCAGCCGGCGCCTGCGGTACCGGCGAGCCCCGGCTGATGCAGGCCCGGATCTCGCCACGATCGGGTGTATGATGATGGACGCCGGCCTCCCGAATGGGGCCGGCGTCGTGCTTTGAGCGAGGGAGAGCGTTCGTGACCAGACCGATTGCCCGCCGCCCGACCGGCCCCGTCGCCGTCGCCCGCGCCGTGGGAGAGACTGCCCTGCTGCGCTGGGCCGCGACGGTGCTGGTTGTGGCGGCCATGCTGATGGCTGCAGCCGCGGCCCGTGCCGCGCCGGCGCCCGACAGCTTCGCCGACCTGGCCGAGAAGCTGGTGCCGGCGGTGGTCAACATCTCGACCACCCAGAAGGTCCAGGACGGCCAGGACCTGCCGGAGATGCCGCAATTCCCGCCGGGATCGCCGTTCGACGAGTTCTTCCGCGACTTCTTCAACCGTCGCGGCCAGGGCGGCGAGCGCCCGCAGCGGCCGCGCAACGCCACGGCGCTGGGCTCCGGCTTCATCGTCCGGGCCAACGGCTTCATCGTCACCAACTACCATGTGATCGAGGGCGCCGAGGAGATCACCGTCGTCCTGCACGACAACACCAGCCTCGAAGCCAAGCTGATCGGCCGCGACGACAAGACCGACCTGGCGGTGCTGAAGGTCGAGACCGACAAGCCGCTGCCCTTCGTCGATTTCGGCGATAGCGACGTCATGCGGGTCGGCGACTGGGTGCTGGCGATCGGCAACCCCTTCGGCCTCGGCGGCACCGTCACCGCCGGCATCATCTCGGCCCGGTCGCGCGAGATCAACGCCGGCCCCTATGACGATTTCCTGCAGACCGACGCCGCCATCAACCGCGGCAATTCCGGCGGTCCGATGTTCAACATGGACGGGAAGGTGATCGGCATCAACACCGCGATCTACTCGCCCTCGGGCGGGTCGGTCGGCATCGGCTTCGCCATCCCGTCGGCGCTGGCCCGCGGCGTGATCGACCAGATCATCGAGTTCGGCCGCACCAAGCGCGGCTGGCTCGGCGTCCGGATCCAGTCGGTGACGCCGGAGATCGCCGAGAGCCTGGGCCTGCAGAAGCCGGAAGGCGCGCTGGTGGCCGGGGTCACCGAAGGCGGGCCGGCGGCCAAGGCCGGCGTCGAGACCGGCGACGTCATCCTGCAGTTCGACGGCAAGCCGATCAGCGAGAGCCGGCGACTGCCGCGCGTGGTCGCCGACACGCCGGTCGACAAGCAGACCTCGATCACGGTTTGGCGCAAGGGCGCCCGCAAGGACCTGCCGGTGACGCTGGGCGAGCTCGAGGCGGCCGAGGAATCCGGCCTCCTGGCCTCGACCACGGACAGCCAGTCCGACAGCAGCAAGCCGCAGGAGCTCGACGCGCTCGGGGTGACGCTGTCGGCGCTAACCGACGCGCTGAAGAAGCAGTACTCCCTGGCCGACGACCAGAAGGGCGTGGTGGTCACGGCCGTCACCGGCGGGTCGCCGGCGGCGGAGAAGGGGCTGAAGCCCGGCGACGTGATCGTCGAGGTCGGCCAGACCGAGGTGGCGGCCCCGGCCGATGTCGCCAAGAAGGTCACCGAGGCCCGCGACGGCGGCCGCAAATCGGTGCTGCTGCTGGTCGAGAGCGGCGGCGACCTGCGCTTCGTCGCCCTGCCGGTCGGGCCGGGCTGAGGCTTCGCGGCTTCCTGACGGAACAGGCGCCGCCTCCGGGTGGCGCCTTTTCTCTATGCCTGGTGGAGGGGAGATATCCGGATTTCACCACCCGGAAGATGGCTGTTGACTCTATGTACGACATAAACGGTTTAATGGACTCCTCTGAACGCTTGCCCGGGTCGGCGCTTCCGTTCCCGGAGCGGTGACAAGCAAATCAAAGCTCAGCGGGGATTCATGACCGTTCATCGAGTGACGGCCGTCGCGCTCGTCCTGGCATCGGCCGTCATGCTGGGGACCACGCCGGGACTGGCGAAGACCTTCCGCTATGCGACGCAGGCCGATGCCCAGACGATGGATCCCTATTCCATCGACGTCACGTCGACGACCGGCTTCCTGCAGAACATCTTCGAAGGTCTGGTCCATCGGACGCCGGACCTGAAGATCGAGCCGGCGCTGGCGACGTCCTGGGAGAACACCGGCGGCAACACCTGGCGGTTCACGCTGCGGCAGGGCGTGACCTTCCACGGCGGCGAGAGCTTCACCGCCGACGACGTGGTGTTCTCCTTCGAGCGCATCCGCAAGCCCGGATCCGACCTGCTCGGCCGGGTGGCCTCCATCAAGTCGGTGACCAAGGTCGACGACCACACGGTCGATATCGAGACCGACGGTCCCGATCCGACGCTTCTCGCCAATCTGACCAATGTGCTCATCATGAGCCGTGAGTGGGCCGAGAAGAACGGCGCGACGAACCCGGTCGACCTGAAATCCGGCAAGGACAACGCCGCGGCCTACAGCGCCGACGGAACCGGGCCCTACCGGCTGGAGACCCGCGAGGCCGGGCTGAAGACGGTCCTCAAGGCGAACCCCGGCTGGTGGGGCCAGCGGCAATCGAATGTCGACGAGGTGGTGTTCACGCCCATCGTCACCAGCCCGACACGGATCGCCGCCCTGCTCTCGGGCCAGATCGACCTCGCCGATCCCATCCCGATCCAGGACATCCCGCGAGTGGAGACGGCCCCGGACGTCAAGGTTCTGGCCGGCCCCGAGCTGCGCAGCATCTTTCTCGGCCTCGATGTCCGCCGGCCGGAGCTGCTCGGCTCCGATCTCCAGGGCGTCAACCCGTTCAAGGACATCCGGGTGCGCACCGCCATGTACAAGGCGATCGACGTCGACCTGATCCGGGACCGGGTGATGCGGGGGCGCTCGACGCCGCTGGCGCTGCTCAACGCGCCGGGCGTCAACGGCTTCAACGCGGAGCTGAACGACCGGCCCCCGGCGGATCCGGACGGCGCGCGGGTGCTGATGAAGGAGGCCGGCTACGAGAACGGCTTCAAGGTCCGTATGAACTGCCCCAACGACCGCTACGTCAACGACGAACAGATCTGCATCGCCGTGGTCGGCATGCTGGCGAAGATCGGCATCAAGGTCGACCTCGAGGCGGAGCCGTCGCGGACCTACTTCCCGAAGGCCAACCGGCACGAGGTCAGCTTCTACCTCCTCGGCAACACGCCGCCGGCCTATGACAGCTTCAGCGCCATCTTCTCGCAGCTGATGTGCCCGGAGGAGATCGTCGCCGGTCGCTGGCCGACGATCAAGGGGCAGGGGGCCTTCAATCATGGCGGGTTCTGCAGCGAGGCGCTCGACGCCACGGCGCGGCAGGTGAAGTCCGAGCTCGATCCGATCAAGCGCCAGCAGGGCTTCGACGAAATCTGGAAGATCCTGAAGGCCGAGAAGACCTACATCCCGATCCATGCCCAGACGCTGGCCTGGGGGGTGCGCAGCAACGTCACGGTCAGCCAGCGCCCCGACGGGGTCCTCGACCTGCGCTATGTCAGTGTCGACTGAAGATGCGCGTCGTCATCGTCGGCGGCGGCGTGATCGGACTGGCGACCGCCTGGGCGGCCGCCAGGCGCGGCCACGGCGTCGAGTTGTTCGAGCAGGGGCCGCTGCCCAATCCGCTGTCGGCATCGGTCGACCAGCACCGCCTGACCCGCATCCCCTATGGCGACCAACGCGGCTATACCCGGCTGATGGCGGCCGCGTTCCGGGCGTGGGACGTCGTCTGGTCCGCGCTCGGCGAGAGCCACTATGCCGAGACCGGATTTCTGAGCCTGTCGACGGAAGAGAACGACTGGACCGACAGGTCGCGCGCGACGCTCGCGGCCCTGGCGCTGCCGCATGAGATCGTCGCCCGCGACGGCCTCGCCGAACGCTTCCCGATGCTCCGGGTCGACGACGCGCGCTACGGCCTGTACGCGCGGCAGGCCGGGGTCCTGTTCGCCGACAGGATCGTGGACGGGTTCCTGACGCTGCTGCGCGACAGCGGCGTCCGCCTGCATGACAACGCCCGGGTGGCCGCCGTCGACGCGTCGTCCGCAACGGTGACGCTGGCCGGCGGACGATCCGTCGGCGCCGATGCCGTCGTCATCGCCGGCGGCGTCCACACCGGCGCGCTCGCCCCGTGGCTGTCGCGCAAGCCGGTCCCGCTGCGCCAGATCGTGGCCTATGTCGCACCGCCGCCCACCCTGGCCGAGGCCTGGGCGACGGCGCCGATCATGATGGATCTGGGCGGGCCGCGCGGCATGTTCCTGGCGCCCCCCGTGGCCGGGCGCAGCATGAAGCTGGGCTGCGGTGCCCTCAACCACCCGTCCGACCCCGTGCCGTTCGTCCCGGCCCGGGACGGGGAAGGGCTGCGCGTGATGTCGATGTATGAACGGCGCCTCGCGCGGTTCGAGGAGTTCACGCTGCTGCAGGGCGGGTGCTGCTACTACGCGAACACCGGCGACCAGCGCTTCATCGCCGAACGGTCGGGGCGGGCGCTCGCCTTCACTGGGTGCAGCGGGCATGCCTTCAAATTCGCCGCGCTGCTCGGCTTCGGTCTCGCCGACGCACTCGATCGCGGCGAGACCGCGCTGGAGTGGATGACGGGCGACGATCGCGCCTACGACGCCGGGCTGCTGCAGCGGGCGTAGCGGCGATCAGCGCCGGCGCAGCCGCCGCAGGTCCTCGCGCCGGAGGGCGCCGAGGCCGAACAGGGCGGCGAGGTAAACGAGACCGGCCGCCGCCAGCACGCCGAGCACAGTGGCGATCGCCAGCAGGTCCGACCGTCCGGCCAGGGCCGGCGCGGCTACGACCAGCAGGCCCCACAGCACCGCCGCCATCACCGCCCCGGCCAGCACCATGCGCGGCAGCCGCCGCCAGGCCGCGGCGTCGAGGCGGAAATGGCCGCGCCGGTGCAGCACCCAGGCCAGCAGCACGATGTTCAGCCACACCCCGGCCGAGGTGCCGACGGCGAGGCCGACCTGGGACAGCGAGTCCATCAGCGCGATCTTCAACCCGACATTCAGCGCCACCGTGGCGACCGCGATCTTGACCGGCGTCGCCGTGTCGCCGCGGGCGTAGAAGCCGGGCAGCAGGCAGCGCACCAGCACCACCGCCGGCAGGCCGAAAGCGTAGGCGGTCAGGGTCAGGGCCGATTGATGGCTGTCGATGGCGGTGAACCGCCCGCGCTCGAACATCGCCGCCAGGATCGGCTCCGCCGCCACCAGAAAGGCGATGGCGAAGGGCAGGGTGAGGGCGAGGGTCAGCTCGATCGCGCGGTTCTGGCTGGTCAGCGCGCCCTCATGGTCGTCGGCGGCCAGGCGGCGCGTCACCTCGGGCAGCAGTACGGTGCCGACGGCGATGCCGATGACGCCGAGCGGCAGCTGGTTCAGCCGGTCGGCATAGTTCAGGTAGGATTGGGCGCCGGTCGGCAGCGCCTGCGCGATGATGGTGTCGGCGAAGACGCTGATCTGGGCCATGCCGGCGCCCAGCGTCGCCGGCCCCAGCGCCCGGAAGAAGCGGCGCACCCCGGGCGACAGCCGCGGCCGGACCAGGCGCAGCGACACGCCGGCCCGCCGCATGTCCCATTCCAGGTACAGGAACTGGGCGATGCCGGACAGGAGCACGCCCCAGGCCAGGGCATGGCCGGCGGTCGGCAGGAACGGCGTCAGCCCCAGCACCGCGCCGATCATGAACAGGTTCAGGAGGATCGGCGCGGCCGCCGCGGCCCCGAACCGCCCGAGCCCGTTCAGCACGCCGCCCTGCAGCGACACCAGCGACATGAACAGCAGATAGGGGAAGGTGATCCGGGTCAGCTCGACCTTCAGCTCGGTCTGCGCCGCCGCGGTGCCGCCCGGTTCCATCAGCGAGATCAGCCAGGGCATCGCGGCCAGGGCCGCGACCAGCACGACCAGCAGTACGGCCAGCAGGATCGCCTGCACCTGCTCGGCCAGCGCCAGCGCCTTGGCCCTGCCGTCGCGCTGCAGCGTGGTGGTGAAGGCCGGCAGGAAGGCGATGTTGAAGGCGCCCTCGGCGAACAGCGACCGGAAATGGTTCGGCAGCCGGTTGGCCAGGAAGAAGGCGTCGGCCACCGGCCCGGCCCCCAGCACCGCGGCGATGATCTGGTCGCGGACCAGGCCGAGAACGCGGCTGGCGAGCGTCAGCCCGCCGACGGAGGCGATCTTGCGGTACACGCCTAGGCCGCCACGAACTCCGCCGCGCGATAGCCCTGCAGGTACAAGAGGGCGGTCAGGTCGCCATGCGCGATCGACACCGGCACCGACTCCCGCACCAGCGGCTTGGCCCGGAAGCCGACGCCGAGACCGGCGGCCTGCAGCATCGGGATGTCGTTGGCGCCGTCGCCGACGGTGAGGGTGTCGGCGAGGTCCAGGCCGCGCTCCGCCGCCATCTCCTCCAGGAAGACGCGCTTGGCGTCCTTGCCCAGGATCGGCTCGCGCACCCGGCCGGTCAGGCGGCCATCGGCCTCGATCAGGTGGTTGCCCTCCGACCGGTCGAAGCCGACCGCTGCGGCCACCGGACGGGTGAAGGCGTCGAAGCCGCCGGAGACCAGGGCGCAATAGGCGCCGTTCGCCCGCATCGTCGCCACCAGTGTGCGGCCGCCGGGGGTGTAGCGCAGATCGGCCAAAGCGCGGTCGATGATCGACCGGGGCTGGCCTTCCAGCAAGGCCACGCGCTCGACCACCGCCTCGCGGAAGGCGATCTCGCCGCGCATCGCCCGCTCGGTGATCGGCACCACCCGCTCGGCCACGCCGGCCAGGGCGGCCAGCTCGTCCAGCGTCTCGGCCTCGACGATGGTGGCGTCCATGTCGGCGACCAGCAGGCGCTTGCGGCGTCCCCGGGCCGGCACGACGTTGGCGTCGACCGGCTGCCCGGCCAGCGACAGCCGCGCCGCCGCCTGGGCCGCCTTGGCGTCGGCCGCGGCGAAGGCGATGTCGCAGGCGATGCCGGGGGCCAGCCAATCGACCGACCCTGGCGTCCCGCCGGCGATCGCCAGCGCGTTGCGCACATGGCGGGTCAGGGCATCGTCGAGGGCCGGCTGGTCCGGGGCGGTGGTCAGGGTGAGGACGAGATCCATGGCGCGGCGCATCTCCCAGGGCAGGCGACCGTCTATGCCGCAGCGCCGCCGTCCCTGTCTATGCGCGCTTTGACAGGCCCTGGCCGGACCGATGGATCAGCCCATGGATGTATCCCATCTTCTCGACCACGCGGGGGGCGATGACGAAGGGGTAGAGATCCGGCTGGCCCATCGAGCGATTCAAGCAGTTGACCGCATAGGTCAGCGGCAGCCAGGCGTCGATCAGCGTCTGGACGTCGCGGACGCGATGCGGGTCGAACCGGATGTCGGTCTCGAGCGCCGGGTCGTCGGTGATGCCGGGGCTGATTTCGATGCCGAAGGCGCCGGCGATCTCCAGCGTGTCGACGATGTGGAGATAGTGCGCCCAGGTCTCGGCCCAGTCCTCCCAGGGATGCGCCGTGGCATAGGCGCTGACGAAGCCCTGCTGCCAGCCGGCCGGGGCGCCCTGGTCGTAATAGGTCTGAAGCGCGGCGCCGTAATCCGCCCACTCGTCGCCGAACAGGGCGCGGAAGCTGTCCAGCTCGCCGCCGTCGCGGACCAGCCGGTCCCAGTAGTAATGGCCGACCTCGTGGCGGAAATGGCCGAGCAGCGTGCGGTAGGGCTCTCCCATCACGTCGCGCGCGGCTTCGCGCGCGGCATCGTCCGCCTCCTTCAGCGACAGGGTGATCAGGCCGTTGTCGTGGCCGGTCATCACCTTCGGTCCGCCGGCAACGGGATCGGACAGGAAGTCGAACATCAGCGGCTCGGGGTCGCCGCTGGCCGCCGTGGGGATCGGTAGGGACAGCTTGATCAGGGAATAGAACAGCCGCCGCTTGGCCTGCTCGATCTTCTGCCAGCGACGATGATTGTCCGGGTCCGAAAGGTCGGGGATGGTCCGGTTGTGCCGGCAGGCGACGCAGAGTGCGTCGTCGCCGTCCGCGGGCACCATCCAGTTGCAGGCGTGCTGTTCCCAATTGGCGCAGAAGCGGTAGCGCGACCGCGGATCGGCCAGGGCGACCCAGGCTTGCCCATCCGGTACCACCGCGCTCAGCGTCCCGAGATCCGGCAGATAGCCGAGCGTCCGGCCGCAGCGCTCGCAGGCGCCGTTCTCGAAGTACAGGACCTGATGGCAATGCTGGCATTTGAACAGTCGCATCGCGTCTCCTGTGGAGGCTCCCGGCCCGTCGCCGTGCGAGACATATAGGATCGCGGTCGATATTGTCCCGCGCGTTGCGCCAAGTGGCCTCGGCGGCCGGCGGGGCGCCGGGTCGAGGTGAATGATGACGATCGCTTCTCATACGTCCGGAATCCCCGCCGTCATCATCATCGGCGGGCCGACCGCCAGCGGCAAATCGGCGCTGGCGCTGGACCTGGCCGAGGCGCTGGACGGCGTGGTGATCAACGCCGACAGCATGCAGGTCTATGCCGAGCTGGCGATCCTCACCGCCCGGCCCGGGCCAGCCGACCGAGCGCGGGCGCCGCATCGGCTGTATGGCGAGCTGCCGGCGTCCACCCGCTGCTCCGCCGCCGCCTGGTGCGACATGGCGCTGGCCGAGATCGGGCTGGCGCAGAAGGCCGGCAGGCGGCCGATCGTGGTCGGCGGCACCGGCCTCTATCTGCGTGCCCTGACCGAGGGGCTGAGCCCGGTGCCGCCGGTGCCGGAAGAGATCCGCCGCGCCACGGTCGAGTTGCACGAGACCCTGGGCGGCGAGGCCTTCCATGCCGAGCTGATGCGCTGGGACCCGAAGATGGCCAGCCGCCTCGCCCCCGGCGACAGCCAGCGGCTGATCCGGGCCTGGGAGGTGATGGTGGCGACCAACCGCTCGCTGGCCGACTGGCAGCAGGAGGCCGGCTCCGGCCCGCCGCCCGGCATGGTGTTCGACTGGGTGGTGCTGGCGCCGCCGCGCGACCTCCTCTACGCCGCCTGCGACGGCCGGTTCCGGGCGATGATCGCCGCCGGCGCGCTGGACGAGGCACGGGCGCTGCTGGCGTTGGGTCTCGATCCGGAGCTGCCGGCGATGAAGGCGGTCGGGGTGCCGGAGCTGGCGGCACATCTGCGCGGCGAGATCGACCTCGAAGCCGCGATCGCCCGGGCGCAGCAGGCGACCCGCAACCTGGCCAAGCGCCAGACCACCTGGTTCCGGAACCAACTGCCGGCCGAAAACGCAAGGGTGCAACGCAGCCATGTCGCTGCTGCGCAATATTCGGAAAAAATTGCAGCTGAAACTTTGCGCTTTCTTCGCATTTCCGGTTGACCTCCCGGAATCGGCCGTCTAGCTTGCCGACCCTCGTTGATCCCCAACGTTGAACGCCGTGGCCCGGAGGGGGCCGCATTCAGAGGTTACGATGTCGACAGAAACGCTGACCGGAGCCGAAATCGTCCTGCGTGCCCTTCGGGACCAGGGCGTAGAGGTTATCTTCGGGTATCCGGGCGGGGCTGTCCTTCCGATCTACGACGCGATCTTCAAGCAGAACGCGATCCGCCACATCCTGGTCCGGCACGAACAGGCGGCGGTGCACGCAGCGGAAGGCTACGCCCGCTCGACCGGCAAGGTCGGCGTCGTCCTCGTAACCTCCGGCCCGGGCGCGACCAACGCGGTCACCGGCCTGACCGACGCGCTGATGGATTCGATTCCCATCGTCTGCCTGACCGGGCAGGTGCCGACCCATCTGATCGGCAACGACGCGTTCCAGGAAGCCGACACCACCGGCATCACCCGGCCCTGCACCAAGCACAACTACCTGGTGAAGGACGCCAACTCCGTGGCCCGCACGCTGCATGAGGCGTTCTACGTCGCCCGCAGCGGCCGGCCCGGCCCGGTGGTGGTCGACCTGCCGAAGGACGTGCAGTTCGCCGACGGCATCTACACCCCGCCCGAGCATGTCGAGCACCGCACCTACCGGCCGCGGACCGAGCCCGACCCGGCGCTGATCGAGCAGGCGGTCGACCTGCTGGCCAAGGCCGAGCGGCCGATCCTGTACACCGGCGGCGGCATCATCAATGCCGGCCCCGACGCGTCGGCGGCGCTGCGCGAGCTGGTCGAGCTGACCGGCTTCCCCTGCACCTCGACCCTGCTCGGCCTCGGCGCCCTGCCGGCCTCGGACCCACGGTTCCTGGGCATGGTCGGCATGCACGGCACCTACGAGGCCAATCTGGCGATGCACGGCTCCGACCTGATGGTCGCGCTGGGCTCGCGCTTCGACGACCGGGTGACCGGCAAGATCAGCGCCTTCTCGCCGGGGTCGACCAAGATCCATGTCGACATCGACCCGTCCTCGATCAACAAGAACGTCCATGTCGACCTGCCGATCGTCGGCGACGCCGGCAAGGTGATCCGGGCGATGGTCGAGGTGTGGAAGCGCCGCGGCTACAAGTCGCGCGAGAAGGCGATCGCCGGCTGGTGGAGCCAGATCAGGCAGTGGCAGGCCCGCAACTGCCTGCAGTTCAGCCAGGACCGGTCGCATGACGCGGTGATCAAGCCGCAATACGCGATCAAGCGCCTGGCCGAGCTGACCGCCGACCGCGACGACGTCTACATCACCACCGAGGTCGGCCAGCACCAGATGTGGGCGGCGCAGCTGATCCCGTTCCAGAAGCCGAACCGCTGGATGACCTCGGGCGGCCTCGGCACCATGGGCTACGGCCTGCCGGCCGCGGTCGGGGTGCAGATCGCCCATCCCGAGGCGCTGGTGATCGATGTCGGCGGCGAGGCCTCGACGCTGATGAACATCCAGGAGCTGTCGACCATCGCCCAGTACCGGCTGCCGGTGAAGATCTTCATCGTCAACAACTTCTGGATGGGCATGGTGCGGCAGTGGCAGGAGCTGCTGCACGGCGAGCGCTACTCCGAGAGCTACTCCGAGGCGCTGCCGGACTTCGTCAAGCTGGCCGAGGCCTTCGGCCTGACCGGGCTGCGGGCCACCTGCATGGGCGAGGCCGACGACGTGATCCGCGAGATGCTGCGGATCAAGGGGCCGGTGGTCGTCGACATGCAGGTCTCCAAGCTGGAGAACTGCTTCCCGATGATCCCGGGCGGCGCCGCCCACAACGAGATCCTGCTGGGGCCGTCCGACCAGGCCGCCAAGCCGACCTCGGAGGAGGGGATGGTGCTCGTATAAGGCGCGGACGACGCCCTTCGCCGCGGCCGCCCCGGCAGGGTGGCCGCGACTCTCGTCTCGTGACCTTCTTCGGATCTCCCATGACCCCGCAGACCCAGATCGAAACCCATACCATCGCCGTGCTGGTGGACAACGAGCCCGGCGCGCTGGCCCGCGTCATCGGCCTGTTCTCCGGCCGCGGCTACAACATCGAGAGCCTGACCGTGGCCGAGGTCGACGCGGCGCGGGACCTGTCGCGCATCACCGTCGTCACCTCCGGCACGCCGATGATCATCGAGCAGATCAAGGCCCAGCTGGACCGGCTGGTGCTGGTGCACAGCGTGCACGACCTGACGCTGGACGGCCCGGCCGTGGAGCGCGAGCTGGCCCTGGTCAAGGTCCGCGGCGCCGGCGACAAGCGCATCGAGAGCCTGCGCATCGCCGACGTGTTCCGCGCCCGCGCCGTGGATTCGACGACCGAAAGCTTCGTCTTCGAGGTCACCGGCTCGTCCCAGAAGATCGACGCCTTCATCCAGCTGATGATCCCGCTCGGGCTGGTCGATGTCAGCCGGACCGGCGTGGTCGCCATCGCCCGGGGGCCCGAAGGGCTCCTGACCGCCGTCTGAACCCCTTGCTGCCGGTTGCCAGCAGCCGGCAGTTCCCGTCATCGTAGAGAAAGGCCGGGCCGCCCGGCCCTGTGTGAGAGGACAGAGCTATGCGCGTTTATTACGACCGCGACGCGGATGTGAACCTGATCAAGTCGAAGAAGGTGGTGATCGTCGGCTATGGCAGCCAGGGCCATGCCCATGCCGCCAATCTGCGCGACAGCGGCGTCAAGGATGTGCGCATCGCGCTGCGCCCCGAGAGCCCGACCGTGAAGAAGGCCGAAGCCGCCGGTTTCACCGTGATGTCGCCGGCCGAGGCCGCCGCCTGGGGCGACGTGCTGATGATGTGCACGCCGGACGAGCTGCAGGCCGACATCTACGCCCGCGACCTGGCGCCGAACATGAAGGAAGGCGCCGCCATCGCCTTCGCGCACGGGCTGAACGTGCACTTCAACCTGATCGTGCCGCGCAAGGACCTGGACGTGTTCATGGTGGCGCCGAAGGGCCCGGGCCACACCGTGCGCTCGGAGTACCAGAAGGGCGGCGGCGTGCCGTGCCTGATCGCGGTCGACCAGAACGCGACCGGCGCCGCGCTCGACATCGGCCTGTCCTACGCCTCGGCGATCGGCGGCGGCCGCGCCGGCATCATCGAGACCACCTTCAAGGAAGAGTGCGAGACCGACCTGTTCGGCGAGCAGGTGGTGCTGTGCGGCGGCCTGACCGCGCTGATCATGGCCGGCTACGAGACCCTGGTCGAGGCCGGCTACGCGCCGGAGATGGCCTATTTCGAGTGCCTGCACGAGGTCAAGCTGATCGTCGACCTGATGTATGAGGGCGGCATCGCCAACATGCGCTACTCGATCTCCAATACCGCGGAATACGGCGACTACGTCACCGGCCCGCGGATCATCACCGACGAGACCAAGAAGGAGATGAAGCGGGTGCTGGAGGACATCCAGTCCGGCCGCTTCACCCGCGACTGGATGCTCGAGAACAAGGTCGGCCAGGCCAGCTTCAAGGCCACCCGCCGCCGCCAGGCCGAGCACGACATCGAGAAGGTCGGCGAAAAGCTGCGCGCGATGATGCCGTGGATCGCCAAGAACAAGCTGGTCGACAAGGCCAAGAACTGATCCGGACGCAGTCCGAGACGGAGAAGGCCCCGCGAGGGGCCTTTTTTGTTGGGGGATCGGCTGGCTGCTGCGCGGCGCCGGCTGTAGGATTTCCGCCCGCATTCCCGGGGAGACGACCATGCCGAGCTACACCGACGAGGAACTGGCCCATATCGCCCGGCTGGTCGGGCTGGCGACGTCGGACCCGGACAACATCCGCCTGCTGTCGCCGCGCGACGCCTGTGCCGTGGCGCTGCTGCTCAACCGCCTCGACCTGCTGCCGGAGCCGCAGCGCCATCCGCTCGCGGCGCTGGAGCTGCTGGGCCCGGCCGGCCGCGACATGGTGCTCGACCTCTACCACCGCCGCGCCGGCAGCGACGCCTCGCAGGACGCGTAGGCGGATCAGCCGGGAGCGAAGGCGGACGGCGCCAGCAGCAGGATGGCGCCGACAGCGATCAGCACCAGCCCGGGCCAGTTCGCCTTCAGCCCGAAGCCGCGCAGGCTGAAGGACCGCTTCTCGCGGTTGAACCGGCCGATCCAGATGGCCTGGAAGGCCGAATAGACCAGCCCGGTGATGACCAGGAGCGCGCCGATCAGGGGCAAGAGTGCAGTCGACGGCATGCGACACCTCCATCGCGGTCCGCCCGGCGGAGAGGCGAGCGGTGTCGGACGGATCGACCCTAAAGCAATAGGTCCGGGGCTGCCGGGGTTCCGCCGGCCACGAGCGACGACGAAGCGCTATTTAAAAGGGCAGAGAAAGCGCGATTTCATTCTCCTCCGGACGAGTGTGGCGGGACGCTGGCGGCTGCGTTCAATCCGGCAACAGTGAGATGTCGAGCTGTGCGAGACTCTCCGGATCCGCAATCGCCCGAATCTCGGAGATTTTTTCGTTCTTGAACGAGAGACGGAGCACGATGTGCCGGCGCTCGTCAGGAGCTATGACGAGACCAAAGCCTCCATCCACATGCGCCGGCAATGCGCCGAGCGCGCGACCCTTGAAAGCCTCTGCCACCGCCGTTGCGCCGCGGATCTCAGGAACTGAACCCTGCCGCATTGCTTCGTTGTCAGCCCGGAAAACGGCGTCCGGGTCCAACACTGAAAGAAGCGCCTCGAAGTCACCGGCTCGCGCGGCCGCGAGAAAGGCTTCGACCAGCTTCCGCTGTCGGGCGCGGCTGGTGTTAGCCGCCATGGGCGAACCCTGCACGCGGCGGCGGGCCCGGCTTGCGAGCTGGCGTGTTGCTTCCGCGGAACGCCCGACAACGAGAGCGATCTCACCGTACGGCACGGCAAACACATCGTGCAGCACGAACGCCAGCCGTTCAGCGGGGGCAAGTTTTTCGAGCACCACAAACAGAGCCAGGCCAACCGAATCCGCCGCGGCTACTTGATCCTCCGGACTTTTGCCCGCGTCGTGGGTGACGATAGGCCCGGATTCGACTTTGTCGAGCGGTTCCTCACGCCGCGTCTTGCGTGATCGCAGCATGTCGAGACAGATCCGGGCGATGGCGGTGGTTAACCAGCCGCCCAGATTGGTGATGTCCTCCGCCTCCGTCTGGGAAAGGCGCAGCCAGGTTTCCTGCACCGCGTCCTCTGCCTCGGTCAGCGAACCGAGCATGCGGCAGGCCACGGCGCGCAGGTGGGCGCGGTTGGCCTCGAATTGCTCCAGCGAGATTTTTCCCGGTTCCATCGGTCACGTTTCCTTCGTGCGCTCCGTCATGGGCATGACGAACGAAACCTGGCGGATGTGACAAAGCTCGATTCCGGCGGTGGCGTCGTCTCGTTCAAAGCCGGTGGCAGCACCGGATCAGAGAGGAGCGAAGATGTTCAGCAAAATCATGTTCGCCACCTTGTTCGTGTCAGATCAGGACAAGGCGCTCGACTTCTACACCAATAACTTCGGCTTCGAGAAGATGGCCGATAACCCTGGGCCGGAGGGCCGATTTCTGTTGATGAGCTACAAAGGTCAGGGATGGCCGGTCCTGCTATGGCCCGGTACGGGAGGCCGCGCAGGGTCGGAGACGGACAAGATGGGCACGATCTTTCTTCAATCCGACGATCTCCGGAAGGACTTCGCGGAGCTCAAGGCACGCGGTATCTCGTTCGTCGAGCCGGAGCCCGAGGACTATACCTGGGGCGTGCGCGTGACTGCCTTGGATCCTGACGGCAATCGGATTGCCCTCCGGCAGCAGGGAAGCCCGCGACGGCTGGGGAAATAGCGAGCCGCAAGACGGCGCGGCACCGGCAAGGTGATCTGTGCCGTCGCGCTGCAGGCGGCCGACTCCGTGCTATAGGCGTCAGCCGGCGCGAAACAGGCCCAGGCGCTGCAGCAGCCGGCCGATGACGCGGCCCAGCCGCTCGGCGACGCTGGCAGGACGCGGGGCCCCACGAGTCGGCTCCGCCGCCTGGGGACGGTGGGTTTCCAACTCCTCGCCGGAGAAGGCGGCGCGCGCCTGCTCCAGCAGCATCGGGATCGACCGCGCCTGGCGCAGCAGCATCGGCAGGAACAGGAGCGCGACCACCGCGCCGATGATCAGGAGCTTCACACCGCTCAGGCCCATGGTGGCTCTCCCGTCAGGCCTGCTCGCCGGTCGCGCGCTGGCGCCGGGTGCGGACCGGAGCCGTGCGGCGGGAGGCCAGCTTGGCGAAGGCCGCCAGGGTCAGGGCGCCGGCCAGCAGCGGGCCGCCGGTCATGACGATCCACTGGGTCTCGCCGATGCCGCTCAACTCGCCGACGCCCTGGGCCACCAGCCAGCCCGGCGCCAGCATGGCGGGAACCCAGACGATGGCGGACAGCACATTCGCGATCTGGAAGCGGGAATGGCGCATGCGCATGATCCCGGCGATCAGCGGCACCACGGCGCGCAGCGGCCCCAGGAAGCGGCCGAGGAAGATCGAGGCGGTGCCCCAGCGGCGGAAGAACAGCCGGCCGCGGGCGATCATCGCGCGGTCGCGAGAGAACGGCCAGACATTGCGGGCGTTCGGCCCCAGCTTCTGCCCCAGCCAGTAGGAGACCGCGTCGCCCAGCACCGCGCCGGCGATCGACCACAGGATCACGGGCATGGGGTGCAGCAGGCCGCCGCCGACCAGGGCGCCGGTCGCCAGCATCAGGGCGGTGCAGGGGACGAACAGGCCGACCACGGCCATGGATTCGCCGAAGGCCAGCAGGAACAGGATCGGTCCCGCCCAGGCCTGGTTGTCGGCGATGAACTGGGTGACCTGGGCGACAAAGCTTTCCACGATGCGTCCGATCGGCTCACGACAAAAAGGGGAGGGCCGGAGGCACGACCGCCTCCGGCCCCCATACTACTCTCAGAGTTCCTCGCCGCCCATATCGAACCCGGCGTCGGACGCCAGGTCGCCGGCGGCATCCTCGGCCGCCTGGCCGACGTCCCCAGCCGCCTGGGCGATGTCGGGCGTGAAGGCGTCCATCAGCAGGTTGCCGAGAACCACGCCGCCGGCCACGCCCATGGCGGTCTGCATGGCGCCCGCCATGAAGCCGCCACCGCCGCCGGGCCGGCCGTAGCCCTGCTGGGCGCCGTAGCCGGCCCGCTGGGCACCATAGCCGGGCTGCGCGCCATAGCCGGGCTGGGCCTGCTGCCGGCCCCAGGGCGAGGCGCCGGGTTGCGGCCGCTGCTGCTGGCCGCCGCCGAACAGCCCGGCCAGGAAGCCGCCGGCCGCCGGCTGGGCGGCGCGCCGCTCCAGCTCGTTGATCTGGGCCTGGGCGGCCGCTAGCGCCTGCTCCTGCACCAGGATGACCTGGGCCATGTAGTAGGCTGCGGCCGGCTGCTCGGCGAGGCGGCGCCGGATCAGCTCCTCGGCGCCGGCGTCGCGCGGGCCGCCGTCACGCTCGGCCCGCGCCAGCTTGACGAACAACTCGTCGATGGCCTGCTTCTCGGTGTCGTACACGCCCTTACTCCCGCTCGCCGGTGAGGTTCAGCAGCAACTGGAAGATGTTGATGAAGTTCAGGTACAGCGACAGCGCACCCATCACTGCGAGCTTGTTCAGGCTCTCGCTGTCGTAGTGCTCGGCGTATTCCTCTTTGATCCGCTGGGTGTCCCAGGCGGTCAGGCCGGTGAAGATCAGCACGCCGGCGACCGAGACGATGAACTGCAGCGCGGTCGAGCCGAGGAAGATGTTGACGATGCTGGCGATGATGATGCCGATCAGGCCCATCATCAGGAACGAGCCGAAGCGCGAGAGGTCTGCCTTGGTGGTGTAACCGTACAGGCTCATCGCGCCGAACATGACCGCGGTGATCATGAAGGTGCGGGCGATGCTCGTCCCGGTGAACACCAGGAAGATCGACGCCATCGACAGGCCCATCGTGCCGCAGAACAGCCAGAACACCATCTGCGCCGTGGAGGAGGAGATGGCGTGGATGCGGAACGAGAAGAAGAACACGAAAGCCAGCGGCGCCAGCATCACCACCCATTTCAGCGGGGTGGTGAAGATCGGGATGTAGAGCGCCGGCGTGCTGGCGACCAGGAAGGCCACCAGGCCGGTCATCACCAGGCCGAGGCCCATGTAGTTGAAGACGCGCAGCATGTGCTGGCGCAGGCCGACATCCAGCTCGGCGGCCGTCGGGCGCGCCGTCGTCTGCCATTGATATTGCGGCGTATTCATGGGGTCGTTCACTCCTTGAGGATCATTCGTCAGTACAGGGTGTCGGCGAGGCCGTTGGCGGCGGCCAGCAGATCGTCGGCCTTCGCCTCGGCGCAGAGCGCGTAGACCGACGGGCCGACCTGCCAGTAGGCGACGGTGACGTCCTTCGCCCGCTGCGCCTGCGGCTGCTGCACGTCGAAGCCGTCGGTGGCGGCGGCGAACAGCGTCACCAGCCCGAACCGGTCGGTGTCGATCGTCGCCTCGAAGCCGGAGCCGCCGTCCCAGGGCACCACCTCGATCGACCGGATCGACCAGCCCTTCGGCAGGTCGGGCAGGGTGATCGGCGCCTTGGCCAGATCCTCCGGCTTGACGCCGCCCTTGGGCTCGGCCGGGTCGACCAGATGGCGGTACAGCACGGTGCGATAGGCGTCGCCGGCCTCGTCGGCATAGGCCGGGATATTCGCCGAGGCGCTGTCGATCCGGGTCACGCCCAGGATCGACTGGGCGCCCCAGCCGATGCCGACCAGCAGCACCACCGCGGCCACCTGGCGCAGGCGGATCGTCAGCCGGCGCCAGCGCACGGCACGGCCGAGCAGCCGGGCGTTCTCGTAGCTGGCGACGCGGATGCCGGCATCTTCGGCGAAGGCCAGGCGCAGCGCGTCGCGCAGGCGCAGATCGGCCATCACCTGGGCGGCGAGGGCAGGGTTGGCCTCGAGACAGGCCTCGATCTCGATCCGGCGGGGCAGGTCGAGCTCGCCGTCGATATAGGCCTGGATCTCGGCTTCGGTGGGAATGGTCCGGGTCATGAGCGTCACTCCACCAGCCGCAGCCGCGGCGGGGTCGGTCCGCCGGCTTCGTCTGTTCCACGGCTGCCGGCCGCGTCGCCGACGCCGCTGCCGACGGTCTCGCGCAAAGCCGCCCGGGCCCGGCCCAGGCGCGACATCAGCGTGCCGAGCGGGATGCCGAGGATGGTCGCGGCCTCCTGGTAGCGGAACTCCTCGACCGCCACGAGCAGCAGCGCCTCGCGCTGCTCCTCCGGCAGGGTCAGCATGGCCCGCTGCACCTGGGCCAGCTGGACCCGGGCATCCTGGCTCGGCGCGCCGGAGTCCGGGGCGAACTGGGTCGCCTGGGCGATGCGGGCGTCCTCGGCGCGGCGGCCGCGCAGCCGCGAGGCATGGGCGTTGTGCATGATCGCGAACAGCCACGGGCGCAGGGCCCGGTCCGGCTGCCAGCCACGCCGCCCCTCATAGGCCTTGAGCAGGGTGTCCTGCAGCAGGTCCTCGGCCTCGGCGGCATCGCGGGTCAGGACCAGGGCGTAGCGCTTCAGCCCGGGCAGCTCGGCGATGACGTCGAAATCATCCTTGCGACGTTTCATGACCCATATACGCAGCCGCCGGCGATTTTCATCCCGCGCCGCATTTTCATTCCCGAGGGTGCGGACAAACTCCGAACAAGATCCGCTGGATATGATGCTTTTTCCGAGGTTTTTTCAGACGAAAACCGGATTGCGGGTGTTATAGGCAGCAACACTCGATAATCCGGCCGAGATTCGGAGCGACATGACCGACGACACTGTGGAGCAACGCCGATCGGTCGACCCGCCCGTGTCCGATCGCTATCCGGGTCGTCCGGTCGGCGCCGCAGCAGCCTCGGTCGCCCTGCCGTACCCGTCCCGGCCCGGCGTCCTCGACGGCTGGCCGGGCTGGCTGGTCGGACTGGCCGGGCTGCTGACCCTCGGGCTGCTGCTCCGCTTCGTCCTCGCCTTGGCGTTCCCGCGCATCCACCACGCCGACGAGCTGTTCCAGTATTACGAGCAGGCGCATCGGCTGGCCTTCGGCCAGGGCATGGTGCCGTGGGAGTATCGCGAGGGCATCCGCTCCTGGCTGCTGCCGGGGATGCTGGCCGGGTTGATGAAGGCGGTGTCCTGGGTCAGCGACGACCCGTCCTCCTATCTCGACGTGTCGAAGGCGCTGTGGTCGGCGCTGTCGCTGAGCATCCCGGTGGTCGCCTTCCTCTGGGCCCGGCGCGCCGCCGGGCTGACGGCGGGGCTGACCGCCGCCTTCATCGGCACCATCTGGTTCGAGCTGGTCTATTACGCGCCGACGGCGCTGACCGAATCGATCGCCACCAGCCTGCTGCTGATCGCCTGCTGGCTGGCCTGGACCGCGGAGACGGCCGATCGCCGGCGGCTGATCTGGGCAGGGGTGCTGTTCGGCCTGGTCTTCGTCTTCCGCTTCCATCTGCTGCCGGCGATCCTGACCGCGGCCGTGGTCGCCAGCCGGGGCGACTGGCGTGGCCGGCTGCGGCCGATGCTGCTGGCCGGGCTGGTCCCGGTGGTGCTGTGCAACGGGCTGCTCGACTGGGCGACGCTGGGCTGGCCGTTCCAGTCGGTGCTGAAGAACTTCTGGATCAACATCGTCGAGGAGAAGAGCCACAGCTTCGGCGTCATGCCGCTGGGCTTCTACTTCGAGGAATACGTCCGGGTCTGGTCGTGGTGGCTGGCGCCGATGGCGGCGCTGATCGTGCTCGGCGCGCGCGGCCAGCCGATGCTGGTGGCGGTGCCGCTGGCGATCGTGCTGTCGCACAGCCTGGTCGCCCACAAGGAATACCGCTTCGTCCTGCCGGCGCTGCCCTTCTTCCTGATCCTCGCCGCACTGGGCACCGAGCGGCTCGCCCGGCGCCTGGCGGGGCTGGCGGCCGAGCGCTGGCCGGCCGAGCGTTGGGCGCGCGGGCCGCGCTGGATTCCCCTGGCCGTGCTCTGCGCCGCCTGGGTGCTGGCCTCGGGCCTGCTGTCGGCCAGCGACCGCTGGGGGCCAGAATGGAGCCGCGTCGCCCCCGGCATCGCCACCGCTACGGCGCTGCATGAGCGCGAGACGCTGTGCGGCGTGGGCCTGCTGACGCCGTGGTGGGACCTGCCGGGCTACACCACCCTGCACCGCGACGTGCCGGTGTTCTGGTTCGGTGACGACACGCGGCGGTTGTGGCGGTCGGCTCCATCCTTCAACTATGTGATGGCAAGGCCGCAGCAGATGCCGCCGAACACCGGCTACCGGCTGGAGAGCTGCCCCAGCGAGATCTGCCTGTACCGCCGGCCGGGGCAGTGCGCGGCGCCGAGAGATGTCGGCGTCAGCGGGTCGATGGCCGAACGCGGCATGTGATCCAGGGCGTCCTGATTCGGCCCTACTCTCCGCTTGAGACTCGGACCGGGCTGGTCTAAAGCAACCCGGCGGCGGGATCGGCCCGCCGCTCCCGCCCCTCGCTCTGGACCCGCCCAGCCGAGCCCGGCTGACAGGACATCACGGCCGCATGTTCAATTTCTTCGGTTTCCTCTCGGCTGACATGGCCATCGACCTGGGCACGGCGAACACGCTGGTCTACGTCAAGGGCCGTGGCATCGTCCTGAACGAGCCGTCGGTGGTGGCGATCGCCAATATCCGAGGCAAGAAGCAGGTCCTGGCGGTCGGCGACGAGGCCAAGCAGATGCTGGGCCGCACCCCGGGCAACATCACCGCCATCCGCCCCCTCCGCGACGGCGTCATCGCCGATTTCGAGGTGGCGGAGGAGATGATCAAGCATTTCATCCGCAAGGTGCACAACCGGCGCAGCTTCGCGGCGCCGGAGGTGATCGTCTGCGTGCCTTCCGGCTCGACCGCGGTCGAGCGCCGCGCCATCCAGGAATCGGCCGAGAGCGCCGGCGCCCGCCGGGTCTATCTGATCGAGGAGCCGATGGCGGCGGCGATCGGCGCCGGCCTGCCGGTGACCGAGCCGACCGGCAGCATGGTGGTCGACATCGGCGGCGGCACCACCGAGGTCGCGGTGCTGTCGCTCGGCGGCATCGTCTATTCCCGCTCGGTCCGCGTCGGCGGCGACAAGATGGACGAGGCGATCATCGCCTATATCCGGCGCAACCATAACCTGCTGATCGGCGAGGGCTCGTCCGAGCGGATCAAGAAGGAGATCGGCTCCGCCGCCCCGCCGGAGGATGGCGAGGGCCGGTACATGGAGATCAAGGGCCGCGACCTGCTGAACGGCGTTCCCAAGGAGCTGGTGATTTCCGAGCGGCAGATCGCCGAGAGCCTGTCCGAGCCGGTCAGCCAGATCGTCGAGGCGGTGAAGGTGGCGCTCGAGCACACCGCGCCGGAGCTGGCGGCCGACATCGTCGACAAGGGCATCGTCCTGACCGGCGGCGGCTCGCTGCTGGGCAATCTCGACCTGGTGCTGCGGCACGCCACCGGCCTGCCGGTGTCGATCGCCGACGATCCGCTGTCCTGCGTCGCGCTGGGCACCGGCCGGGCGCTGGAAGAGATGAAGACCCTCAAGCACGTGCTGATCAACATGTACTGATCGGTGCCCCGGTGCATACTGGGGAAATCGATGAAACGGTAGTACTCTGCCTTTCAGGAATCCGGTCTTCGGCGGACGGGACATGCGGGTGATGCAGCGGAGCAGACCGGGGGTTCGCATCGCGGCGATCAGGGCCGTGGCGCATCGATTCTCCTTCGGCCTGCTGCTGTTCGCCGCGATCAGCCTGCTCATGGTCGGCAAGATCGACGCCGTGCTGCTCGATGGCGTCCGCGTCCGCGTGGTCGACGCCGTGGCGCCGATCCTCGACGCCATGTCGCGCCCGGCCGCCAGCGTCGCCCGGGTGGTGACGGAGATCCAGAGCCTGTCCGACATCCGCGGCGAGAACGCCCGGCTGCGGCAGGAGGTGGCGACGCTGCGGCAGTATCAGGACGTCACGTTCCGGCTCGAGGCCGAGAACCTGACCCTGCGCAACCTGTTGAACTACACGCCGGATTCGGCCCATTCTTTCCTGACCGCCCGGGTGGTCGCCGACAATGGCGGCGCCTTCGTGCGCAGCTTGACGATCAATCTCGGCTCCGCCAACGGCATCCGCGATGGCCAGGCCGTGCTCGGCGGCCGCGGCCTGATCGGCCGGATCGTGCAGACCGGCGACCATTCCGCCCGGGTGCTGCTGATCACCGACCTCAATGCCCGCATCCCGGTGGTGGTGGAGCGCACCCAGCAGCGCGCCATCATCGGCGGCGACAACACCGACCGGCCGCGGCTCCTGTACCTGCCGCCGGACGCCTCGATCCGGGTCGGCGACCGCATCGTCACCTCGGGCAATGGCGGCATGTTCCCGGCCGGCCTGCCGGTCGGCATCGTCGCCGCTGCCCAGGACAGCGCCGTCCGCATCCAGCCGATCGAGCCGCTGGAGGCCATCCCCTACGTCAAGGTCGTCGATTTCCGCGGGCTCGATCCCGGGATGGCGATGCAGCCGGTGCCCGGCTTCGCGCAATGACCGGGGACCTGCTGCACAAGCTCGACCTCGCCGCCCGTCACGCCGCCCCGGGGGCCGTGACGCTGATCCTGGTGCTGGTCGGGGTGACGCCGACGCAGCTGCCCTATTACAGCGCGATCGCGCCGCTGCTGCCGCTGGCCTCGGTCTATTACTGGGGCGTGCACCGGCCCGATCTGATGCCGATGTGGCTGATCTTCCTGGTCGGGCTGCTGCATGACGCGCTGACCGATTCGCCGATCGGGCTGCACGCCGCGATTCTGCTGCTGTGCCAGTGGGTGCTGCTGCGCCAGCGCCGCTTCCTGGCCGGCCGGCCCTTCGCGGTGCTGTGGCTCGGCTACGCTGTGCTGGCCGCCGCCGTCACCCTGGTCGAATGGATCGGCGTCAGCCTCTACGACGTCGCGGTGGTGCCGCCGCGGCCGCTGCTGATCCGGCTGGTCCTGACCATCGCCATCTTCCCGCCGCTGGCCTGGCTGTTCATCCAGGTGCATCGCGGCTTCCTGCGGGCGGCGGACTAGGCCGTGGAGCGCGACACCGACCGCTCCCGCGGCTTCACCCGCCGCGCCTTCGCCCTCGGCGGGCTGAAGCTCGGCCTGCTCGGCGTGCTGGGCGGGCGGCTGTACTACCTCCAGGTCGAGGAGAGCGACCGCTACAAGGTCCTGGCCGAATCGAACCGCATCAACATGCGGCTCCTGGCCCCGTCGCGCGGCCTGATCACGGACCGCTTCGGCACCCAGCTCGCGGTCAACGACCAGAACTTCCGGGTCGTGCTGGTGGCGGAGGAGGCGAAGGACATCCAGGGCGTGCTCGGCCGGCTGGGGCAGGGCGTGCCGCTGACCGACGCCGACCTGGCCCGCATCGTCCGCGACGTCAAGCGCCGCCGCGCCTTCGTGCCGGTGACGGTGAAGGAGAATCTGAGCTGGGAGCAGGTCTCCTGGATCGACGTCAACGGGCCGGAGCTGCCGGGCCTGTCGATCGAGGTCGGCGAATCCCGGCGCTACCCCTTCGGCACCGAGATGGCCCACATCATCGGCTATGTCGGCGCCGTGGCCGAGGCCGACCTGACCGGCGAGCCGGTGCTGAGCCTGCCGGGCTTCCGCATCGGCAAGTCGGGCGTCGAGCGGCAATACGAGACCGGCCTGCGCGGCGTCGCCGGGTCGAGCCAGGTCGAGGTCAACGCCGTCGGCCGGGTGATCCGCGAGCTGAACCGGGAGGAGGGCAAGCCGGGCCAGGAGGTGCGGCTGACCATCGATTTCGAGCTGCAGCGCTACGTCATGGAGCGGCTGAAGACCGAGTTCAGCGCCGCCGCGGTGATCATGGACGTGCACAATGGCGACGTGCTGGCCATGGCCTCGCACCCGTCCTATGACGCCAACCTGTTCCCGAACGGCATCAGCACGGCCGATTGGCGCCGCCTTGTCCAGGACCCCTACGGCATCCTCAACAACAAGGTGATCAACGGCCAGTACCCGCCGGGGTCGACCTTCAAGATCGCGGTGGCGGCGACGGCGCTGGAGGCCGGGGTGGTCACGCCGGACCAGCGCGTCTTCTGCCCCGGCTACGTCAATCTCGGCGACCACCGCTTCCACTGCTGGAAGCGCGGCGGCCATGGCAGCGTGAACGCGGTCGACGCGCTGGCCCAGTCCTGCGACGTCTATTTCTACGAGATGGCGCGGCGGCTCGGCATCGACCGGCTGGCGGAGGGCGCGAACAAATTCGGCATCGGCCAGAGGCTGGGCGTCGATCTGCCGAACGAGCGGCCGGGGCTGATGCCGACCAAGGCCTGGAAGGAGGGTGCGATGGGCACCTCCTGGCAGCTCGGCGAATCGCTGATCGCCGGCATCGGCCAGGGCTATGTGCTGGCGACGCCGCTGCAGATGGCCACCATGACCGCGCGGCTGGTGAACGGGGGCAGGGCGGTGGTGCCGCGCCTGGTCATGGCGGTCGGCGACGAGGCGATGCCGGAGACGCCGGACGTCCCGTCGATCGGCGTCGCCAAGAGCCATATCGACACGGTGATGGAAGGCACGGCCGCGGTGATGACCCGCGGCACCGGCAAGAGGTCGCAGATCAAGCAGAAGGGCATGGAGATGGGCGGCAAGAGCGGCACCAGCCAGGTCCGCCGCATCAGCATGGCCGAACGCGCCGCCGGGGTGGACCCGGCCAACTGGCCGTGGAACCAGCGCCACCACGCCTGGTTCGTCGCCTACGCCCCGGTCGGCGCGCCGCGCTACGCCTGCTCGGTGATCGTCGAGCATGGCGGCGGCGGCAGCGAATACGCGGCGCCGATCGCCCGCGACATCCTCTTGGAATGCCAGCAGCGCGAGTCCGGCCGGCGCCTGCTGTCGGCCGCGCCGGGAGACGGCGGCGACAAAGGTTGAGGCTTTCGTGAAGAAAGGGTTGCAACCGGTCCGGACGGCGGCTATATCACCGGCCGTCCCGAGCGAACGGGCGCATAGCTCAGTTGGTAGAGCAGCTGACTCTTAATCAGCGGGTCCTAGGTTCGAGCCCTAGTGCGCCCACCAGTTCGCGAGACGAAAGAGCAGGGCCCGCTTTGACGGGCCTTTCTTTTTGCGCGTGACCGGTCGCGACTTCGGCTCTCCCGTTCAGGCGATATCGTCCCGGCTTCCCTCCCGCGTGATCCGCTGCAGCATGCCGCGGAAGCGGGCGGTTTCCTCGACCGTCAGCGGCCGGGCGGCGAGGGGGCCGGAATAGATTTCGGCGCGGCGGTCCGGCGGCAGGGTCAGGGAGCGCCAGCTGGAGGCGGCGCCGGCGGCCATCCGGCGCGACAGGAAGCTGCAGCCGCGGCGGAAGAAGTCGGCCTCCCAGTCGTCGAAGGGCTGGTCCAGCCGTTCCAGGTAGCGGGCGGCCCATTCGGCGGTATCGGCGGGCGGCTCGCGGCGCTGGCCTCCGGTCATATGCTCCACCTCGGAATCCGGTGCTTTTTGAGGGCGACGCCCGGTTCGATGCGGGGATAGGACAGAATGCGTTATTCCTTCGTGAATTCCTGGCGCGCGGCGCGGCCGAGCTGCAGCGCCGCCTCGATCCGCTGCAGCCGGGCCAGCGCCGAGGCCAGGCCGGCGCAGAGCAGCCACAGCACCAGCCCCGAGACCGCGGCGCCGGCGCCCATGGTCCAGGCCTCGGCCCGGAGCTGCCGGCTCAAGCCCGGCCCGTCGCCGATCATGTCGGCGAGGGCGGCGATGCGGGCGTCCGGCGCCCCCAGCATGTCGGTCGGCCGGTCCGGGATCAGGGCGGAGACCTGGCCGAGCAAGGTGGCGGTGCCGAACAGCCGATAGGCCAGGACGGCGCCGATCAAGAGGCCGGCGACGAACAGGAGGATTCCGAGAGCATGCAGGGCGACCGCCAGGCCGGGCATGCGCTGGCTGTCCGGGTCGCGGCTGGACAGCGGGCGTCGGTCCCTGGTGGCCTGGAGCATGCATCCCCTCGCGCGATCCGGGAGGGGCGGCGGTCAGGTCCGACGGGACCCCCGGATCGGGCCGATCTTAAAGCGCCGCATCGGCAGTGGCGAGGGGGCTGCGCCGGACGGTTTCAGACGGCGGCGGGCACCGGTGCCGGTTGCACGGCATAGCCGACATAGAGCGGGTGCTTGGGCGAGCCGTCGGAGGTGATGGCCAGGGCGTGCGGCACCGTCCCGGCCTCGGCCAGCATCCGCAGCAGCGCCCGGCCCCAGCCGGGGCGCACGGCGTCGCAATGCCGGCCCCAGCCGCAGACCACCAGCGCCGCAGCGCGGGCGGCCTCGACGATCGCCTCCGGATTGCCGGGGCCGACCGGGTCGGCCTCGGCGTAAAGCGCCTTGGGGTCGGTCGAGCGCAGGGCGAAGGCGTTGGTGACGATCAGCCCGCCATAGCCCATCGCCCGGGCCCGGCGCTCGCAGCGCTCGACCGTCGGGTCGTTCTTGACCTCGTCGGCGGTGGACGGGTTCAGCAGCAGGAAATTGGCCGGCCGCACCGACGGGTCCCAGCGCCGCCACAGCAGGGTGCGATAGCGGCCGCAGTCGCTGAACACGGCGCCGCGGTCGGTGAACAGGTCGGGCTGGGCCATGCCGGTCTCCGGTCGGGATCGGCCGTTCTTAGCCCAGCCATCGGGCGGCGTCTAATCATGCGGGCCGAGGGCGCGCAGTTGCGCCTCCGCCCGGTCGAGGCCGAGCGACAGCAGCGCCGCGATCTCGTCCTCGCGCAGCCCCCGCTCCAGGGCGCGCCAGCGCAACTCGCAGCGCCGTACGGCCTTCTCGAGATCGGCCTGGGATCGGATGTCCCGGATCGGACGCATCGGGCGGACAACTCCTCGGATGTCGGGGCGGGCAGGGATTCGCGGGTGGATTCGGCACAGCGAATCCATGGGCATCGTCGCGGCGGGTCTCGCGGCCATCAGGGGGTCTCGCTGAGATGTCTGTTCGTGTTTTGTTCTAAACGAGAACGGCGCTGGAGTCGAGTCCGAGGATTACGCCGGCCTTCCTAGGCCGGGTCGCGTTCGACCAGGTAGAACAGCAGCTTGGGCTTGTAGGGAATCACCTGGACGCCCTTGAAGCCGGCATGGCGCAGCAGGGCCGCGAGCTCCGCCGAATTCAGGGCGTTGACCCAGCCGAGCGACCAGCGGTCGCGGCCGATGTTGCGGTCCAGCGGATGGTAGCTCAGCAGGGCCCGGGGCACCGCAGCCCGCAGGCGGCGCAGGAAGCGCGGCACGTCGTAGACGTATTCCAGCATGCCCAGGGCGAAGGCCATGTCGGCCTCGATCTCGGGAAAGGGCTCGCGGTTCAGGTCGCAAACCACGGTGCGTGCGTCGCGGCGGACGCAGTCGAGCGGCAGGTAGCTGCAGCCCTCCGGCAGCATCCCCTCCAGCGCCATGGCGCCGCAGCCGATGTCCAGCACCCGCATGCCGGGGCGGGCATGCGCGGCGGCGGCCTGCGCCCGCTCGGCCCAGGATTCCAGCTTGCCGACATCCTCCCGCGACCAGCGGTCGATCAGGGTCGCCCGCTGCTTCGCCCCCCCGCTAGTGGGGCGGGGGCGC